>NZ_JBVHLU010000120.1:0-28643 GCF_055558835.1 Embleya sp. NPDC025285 | reverse complement strand
CCCCCCCCCCCCCCCCCCCCCCCCCCCCCCCCCCCCCCCCCCCCCCCGCCCTCCCCCCCCCCCCCCCCCCCCCCCCCCCCCCCCCCCCCCCCCACGGCGGTCGCCTTGCCGCGCCGGGCGCGCCGGGCGGTGGCTTCCTGCGCCTGGTCCGCGTGGTAGCGGTCGGTACCCCCATTACGTTCGACCTCGCGGCTCACGGTCGAGACGGGGCGGCCCAGGTCCGTGGCGATCCGCGAGTAGCTCTGCCCGGCGCCCAGTCCCGCGGCGATGCGCAGCCGTTCGTCATGCGTCAGCCTGCCTCCGGGCATCGCCGCGTGCTCCTGCCGTGTCGTGTGCGCCCGTACCGGAGCGGTCCGGGCCGACGGCAAGTATGCATTCACCGTCAGGCCATTGCAAAAATCGCCGATGGCTTTGCGTTCATCACCATTCTCATTGCAAATGGCGCGCCGAACTTCCCAGTAGAAACCGTGATTCGTAGATTTTCTTATTGCCGAAATACTGAAAGCAAGGTAACTTTCACGAATCCATGAAGATCGATTTCGGAGTCCTTCCATGCGCGTTGTGGTCAGCGAGTTCATCAGCCCGGACGGCATCGTCCAGGCTCTCCGGCACCCCGGGGAGGACTCCGCCGGCGGCTTCACGCACGGCGGTTGGACGCGGCCGTACTTCGACCTCCGGCGGCATCCACATGGCCACCTCCGAGGTCCTGCCGCAGAGCTCGGCGGCAGCCCTGTCAGGAGGGCGTCCAGGGCCCGTCTGCTCCGGCGCGCCGCTGCACACGGGCCTGGCGGGCGAACCGTGAAGGTGCGCGCACCTCCGGGCGCAGTGGCCGGATCGCCGTCGCCAGACCCATTCTGCGGAGGAGCGGAGGAGCGGAGGAGCGAACAACCGCACGACGGCGTCCTGCGCACGCTCGAGCCGGTCTCGGCCGTCGGCAGCGACAACGGTGTGCACGTGAGCACCTACCGGCCGGTACAGGTAGCCCCGGCGTGATCCGAGGATGCCATGCGTGTCCGGGAGGCTGTCCCCCGATCCGAGAGAAGGTTCGACCGATGACGCCCGACGGCAGTGGATTCGACACCTACGAACTGCGCCACCGATGGAACCGGCAGGCGACCCGTTTGCTGCTCGCCTTCGCCGCCGCCGGCGCCTTCATCGGCGCCGGCCTGCTCTTCGGCGATGTGGCGCAGCCGATGTGGGGCATGGGCGCCTGCATGGTCGTCGGGGTCGTGGTCCTGCTGGTCCTCATGCTCGGGCCCGTCCTCACCCGGGCGTTGCTCCTGCGAGTCGATCCGACGGGCCTGACCGCCCCCGCGGGGCCGGACGGAACGGCATGGGGCCGCAGGCGCGTCCACATCCCGTTCGACCACGTGGCCGTCGTCGTCGTGTGGGAACTGCGACGCACCGTGAAGGACCACGAGCCGACTACGGTGATCAGCCTGGTCCCCGCCCCCGGCGCTCCTGATCTACCGCGCGTCCACAGGTTGCCGAGGTGGCCGGTGCCGGACTCGGTGGCCTCGGCCACGTCACACATCGCCGTCAACCGGGCCGCCCTCGACCGCGGCCGCCTGACGAGGGTCCTCGGGAGCGTGGCGCCGCAGGTCGACCTCCGCGACGAGACCATCGACGGCGCGCCCATCTGACCGCCGCCCCTGCCGATCCCGCCGTCGCGCCGGGTGCCGGGCGTTTCCGCGTTCAGCGCTGATGGCTGCCGAGAGGCGAGTGGACGGAGGCAGCGGTTGCAGGTACCACGTGAAGATCGGTCCGCCGATCGCCGTGTCCACGGCGGTGGCCGTTCGGTCGCGTAGCCGCCGCCGGGACATTCCGCAATCTGCCGCAGCACCTCCCCGTCAAGGTACTCCCGCAGCACGCCCATGACGTTCTCGTCCTGCAGCGCCTCGCAGGGTCGTGCGGCGGTATCCGTGGTCAAGGAACGGGCTGCGGGCGGCTTCGGCAATGAGTGCCCTGGTCGGCGGGTTGCCGTGCGGACGGCCCCGAGATTTGTTCCTCGTCTTTACATCCCACGCAGCCCCGTCGGCCCGTCGGCCCAGTCCTCGGTGTCGAGCCCCACACAGTTCGTCCGGGGCCGGAAATCAGGAGCGAAACCATGCGCATCACCGTCTCGGGCGCCACCGGACCGACCGGCCGCCGGCTCACGAACCAGGCCCTCGCCGCCGGCCGTCAGGTCACCTCGGTTTCCCGCCGCGCCCTGGTAGGCCCTTCATCGGGGCGCTTCCTCACAGAGCCGGTGTCGCGGCTACGACGATGCGGCCCCGGTCGCGGGCGTGTACACGAGGACCATGACACCGGTGTCGAGGGCTTCGGTGCGGATGTGCTCGAGTCGATGCCGGAACCCGTCGGCGGCGAGGGTTCCGCCGCCGGCGATCACCGGGTGAACCCAGAAGTGCACCTCGTCCAGCAGGCCGTGCGCGAGCATGGTCTTGGCGACCGGCCCGAATCCGTACATGAGGATGTCGCCGCCCGGCCGTGCCTTGAGTTCGGCGATCGCGGCGACGGCCTTGTCCTGGGAGATGACGGTGGTGTCGCCCCAGTCGCCGCCGGTCAAGGTGGAGGAGACGACGTACTTGTCGATGCTGTTCATGCGATCCGCGAACGCGTCGGCGCCGGCCCGCGCCGACCAGGCGGGCGCGAAGTTCGCGTAGGTTTCACGGCCCATGAGCAGCGTGTCGGCGGCGAAGAGCAGCGTGTGCGCGTACCGCTCCAGGTCGTCGCTCCAGTAGTCGAAGGACCACTGGTCGAGCCTTTCGATGTCGCCGTCGAGGGAGACGTACGTGGAGTTGACGATCTTGCGCATGGTTGCGGCGCTCCTTCTTGGGGGCGGTTGTCGGCGGGAGTTACGTGAGACGGGAAGCGCGAGCCGGCAGGGTGCTGCGGCGGTCGTCAGCGGCGCGGTGCCCTCCGCCGGGATTCGCGCGAAGGGTCCGGCAGCGGGGAGTTCGTGGCGAGTTCGCCGCTGCCGGAGTCGGGCGTCGTGCGTATCGCGGCCGGTGTGTCAGGCCGCCGGTGCCGGGCGGTAGTCGAGGACGATGGCGCCCGAGCTGAAGGACTGGGTGCCGGCGAGAGTCCAGGTCTTCGGGGCGACGCCGTCCGCGAACAGGCGCTTGCCGGTGCCGACGGTCACCGGGTGGAGGAACAGCTTGAGCTCGTCGACCAGGTCGTGCTCGATCAGGGTGTCGACGAGTGTGATGCTGCCGTAGACCAGGAGATCGTCGCCCGGCTCGGCCTTGAGCTTGACCACCTGCTCGACGAGGTCGCCGTCGAGGATCGCCGCGTTCCAGGTCGTCGTCTGCAGCGTGGTGGTGGCGACGTACTTGGGGATGTGGTTCATCCGCGCGGTGAACTCGTCCGACTCGTCGCGCGGGGCCCAGGCCTTCGCGAAGCTCTCGTACGTCGCGCGCCCCAGCAGCAGGGCGCGGCTCGCGCGCAGTTGGCCGTTCTGGTACTTGGCGTGCTCGTCGTTCCAGAACGGGCCGGTCCAGGCGGGATCCTCGGCGACGCCGTCCATCGTGATGTACATGACCACAACGATCTTGCTCATGCAAAGTCTCCGTCTCGCGATGTGGGTGGGCCGCTACGAGGTCCCGGGTGTCCGTCGGAAGCGGCTCCTCAAGCGTGCAGGACCCGCACGCAGCACAACAAGGCACGACCACGCCACGCTGGGTTGAGCGCGGCTAAACGATCAAGGGGTGGGCATGCTGGAACGGCTGGAGCTCGAGGCGTTTCTCACGCTGGCTGAGGAGCTGCACTTCGGGCGCACCGCCGAGCGCCTGCACGTCACGACCGGGCGGATCAGCCAGACCATCCGCAAGCTGGAACGCCGCGTCGGTGGGCCGCTGTTCGAACGCAACAGTCGCAAGGTAACGCTGACCGCGCTCGGCGAGCAACTGCGCGACGACCTGCGCCCCGCGTACGACCAGATCACCGCCGGACTGGCGCAGGCGATCACCACCAGTCGCGGCGTGCGTATCAAGGACGTGGTGCGCGTCGGGTTCTCCGGGGCGTGGTGCGGCAACCTGCTCGTCAAGGCCGCCGACCTGTTCCGCGTGCGTCATCCGGACAGCGCGGTGGAGATCCAGGAGATCCAACTCCTCGACCCGCTCGGCCGCATGCGGGCAGGAGAGGTGCATCTGCAACTCACCGAATTCCCCATTGTCGAGCCGGACATCGTGCAGGGCCCCCTGATGTTCGCCGAACCCCGCGGGCTGTTGGTGCCTGCCACCCACCCGTTCGCCGCCAGGGAGTCCGTCTCGGTGGAAGAACTCGCCGACACGACCCTGGTCACCATCGCCGCGGACAACATCCCCCTGTACTGGATGGACCACTACTTCCCACGCACGACCCCGGCCGGCCGGCCGATCCCGCAAGGGCCGGCAACCCGGTTCTGGCCCGAGGTCCTGGTCCACGTCAGCATGGGCGTCGGCGTCAGCACGGTGGCACTCCGCGCGAAGGACTACCACTCCCGCCCGGGACTGGAGTTCATCCCGCTGCACGACGCCCCGCCGATCGACTACGGCTTCCTGTGGCCACGCACCGGACTCACCCCCGGCGCCTCGACCTACCTCGACATCGTCCTGGAACTGGCCGCCCCCGTCCGCTGACCATTGCTCGGCCGCACCCCGCACCGAAGGCAAACCCGAACGCGCCCACGCCCGCACTGCGCCTCACCGTCAGGCCCCCCGATGCACAGATGGGCCTGCCGGACGTTCGGCCCCGAACTCGACCGACCCGCAATCGACGCCGAGCTCACCCCCAACGCCCCGGACGGCAACCTGCGGGCGCACGAGCGGTGTTCACCCGATCGAGTCCGGTGGCCACGTCACGCCCGTTTTTGGCCGGCCCCGGGTGGGGCAGGCGGGGTCGCGCCACCCCACTGCGGGCGTGGGCGTGGCGCGCCGGCGCCGGATCATCGCGCACCGCCGTCCACAGGGAAGTCGGCCGTGGGAGGCGGGACATCCGCCGTGCCCCACCATTGGTTCCCGGTGGCGGTCGGCGGATCGGCGCCGACGCGCAGCAGAGCCACGCCCGCGTATGCTCCGTTTTCTCCGCCGTCCGGGTTGCTTCATCCGTTCGTCGCCGGTTCGGGGACCGTGGCGGTGGGTGCCGGGCCGCTCAACATCTCGGCGGTCACGGAAACGCCGGTCACCTCCTCGGCGAGGGCGAGAAGCATCGCGGCCGCATGGGCGACGTACTCGGGCTCGTCGTCCGAGTCCTCGAACTCGGGGCCGGAGTCGAGGCCGATCCGGCGCATGGCGGCCGCCAAGCCGTCGGGTCGGCTCCCGAAGCGCGTGCCGGCGTCCAGCGCGTCGAAGTCGGTGCGAACGTCCCCGTCGACGATGTGGGTGAAGCGGTGGTGCGCGAGGACATTGGTGTACACGGTGACCAGTTCGGTCCCCGCCGACAGCGCGGTCACCGCGTTCTCCCCCGGGCCGTCGTGACAGTCGTCCTCGAGCGCCAGGGTCCAGCCGCCGAGGTCGTGCACGCAGACCAACAGCCACGATTGCGGGTGCAACGAACGCTCCTCGAGCGTCATCGACCTCACGATGCGTGGATCGGCGCCGAAGCGACGCAGGACCTCGTCCGGCTCCAGACTCCGAACCAAGGTAATGCGGCAATAGACGGGTAGTCCGGGTTCGTTGATCCACGCGTACGACTGGTGACCGACACTCATGCGTCATCCTCCCGGCGACTCCTCGGCCCGGGCACCGGTGAACCGGGCGGCGAGTGGGTCGAGGAACTGCGCACGTGGGGCGTGAGGGTGTTGTACGGGCCCGACGTGTACGAACTCCACGAACCGGGCACCGGCGGCGACCACCTCCACGCCTACCCCTGGCACCCGGTCCTCGACGAACTCACCTGACCCGACCGCCGGGCCGAGCCCGAGTCTCGTCCCGGTCCGCCGACGCAGGGTTCACTGCGCCGGTGGGCAGGGCATGGCCGGTGATCACGACGTCGAGTGCGGCGGTGACGATGTCGCGGCGCGGCGCCTGGCCGCCAGGTCGGTGACGGTCGCCGGTGGCGTCGACGAGGACGCGTCCGCGGTCCTGCCGGTCCCGGGTAGGCGGAAGCATCCCGCTGCGGGATCGCCGCTCCCAGGGTTCGACCTCAGGAGTTCGCGCAGTCGCGTGTCGCTCGCGCCGCACTCGCCGGCGATCCACAGTCGCCGCGAACCCGCACCGAGTGTGCGGACCGGTGCGTTGGTGTATCCGGTCGCCCACACCGGTGTTCGCGTGTCGGTGTGCGAAATGGCGCCCGTCGGGCGGATGTCCGGTTCCGTGTTCGGAGGCAACCAGGCCCCCGCGATCATCCTCACGAACCCTCCTCGTCGGAAAGCGCGCCCCGACCACAGGACGCCGGGACCGTGATGGTCCCGGCGTCCCGGTGGCGAGGTGTGTCGTTCATGCCCGCGTCGTCGGAGGCGGGGCGAGCCCCTCCCCCGGGCGCGGGCGGATCACTCAGCGGTGGCTGGGCGCGACGCCGGGCCGCTTCTCCTCGTACTGGGTGCCGTCGACGCGGTTGAAGTTGTTCTTGCCGAGGGTGACGGCCTTGGCGTCCCCCGCGTCGGCGATCACCGGCGAACGGTAGGTCTGCGTGTTCATCGAACACTCCTTTCCGTGCTCCGGCCGAAGGGGCCGGGGTGGTTGGGCTTCCGGCGTCTGCCGGTGACGTCAGTCCACCCGACCGGCTCGGGCGTGTGGAGGTCGAAGACGCCGGCGGCTTGCGGACGTTCGTGGGGACGGTTCGCGGACAAAGCGCGGACATTGCGGCCGGGAAGGGGAATCGCGGGTACGCAACGAGGGAGGAACGGCCTACGGTGGCGTCAAACCCGTCAAGCCCGTCATGTCGAAGCCGCTCGGGGGTTCCCATGCGCAAGACCACCGAACGCACACCGAACGCCCGGTTACGCGAGCGTGCCCACGCACGGGGCTGGTCCCCGGCGGCCAGCGAACTCTGTACGCATCTGGACGCGCAGGCCCGACACCTGAGCCTGAACGTCGTCTTCGACGAGCGAACGGTGCGACGCCGGTTGCCGGGAGACAGCAGACGGCAGACAGCCTCAACGCGTGCACCGCGTCGCACTCGAGGAGATCTTCGGACTCCCCTGCGCCCACCTGGGCTTCGCCGCCCCCGCCGACCCGCCGGGCCCGGCACCCGCCGGCACGCGGTGGGAGGCGGACACCGTCGTGACTGACGTCCTCGAGACAAGCCGGAGCGACCTGATGGCGGACCACCACCTCGAACCGCCCGTCAAGGGCCCCTGCTGACCGGCCGCGAGCTGCTGGAATCCGTGCGACCGTGGCTGGACCCCACCCCCGGGGAGCGGCCCGCCCCGCCGCGCCCGGGACGCGCGGGCATGTCGGACATCGCGAGCATCAGGGCGACGACGGAGGCGTTCCGCACCTGGGACAACGCACACGGCGGAGGCCTGTCCCGGCACGCGGTGGTCGCCCAACTGATGTCCACCGCCGCACTGTTGCAGATCGACCACCGCGACACACGGGTGGAACGCGCACTGTTCTCCGCCGTCGCCGACCTCGCCTCGGTCGCGGGCTGGATGATCCACGACGTCGGCCGGCACGCGGAATCACAGCAGTACTTCATGCTCGGACTGCGTGCCGCCTCCCACACCCGGGACGCCGCCATCGGCGCGCACCTGCTCAACTGCATGGCCCGCCAGGCGTCCCACCTGGACCGCGTGGACGACGCCCCCGAACTCGTCCAACTCGCCCAATACGGAACCCGCCGCCTGCCCGGCGGGCGCCTGCGCGCCGTGCTGTCGGCACTCCAGGCACGCTGCCTGGCCATCACCGGCGACCTGCGCGGATTCGACCGCGCCGCAGGGAGCGTCGTCGACTCCCTCGCCGCCGCCGGTTGCGACGACGACCCGCCGTTCGTCCAATGGTTCGACGAGGCCGAATACGGCGTCACCATCGGCGTGTGTCACCTCATCGCCGCCCGGCACGACCGATCCCACGCCCCACGCGCCGTCGAACTGATCACCACCGCCTCGGCCACACGCCCCGGGACACGCGTACGCTCCCGCGCCTTCGACCAGGTCGCCCTCGCCCGCGCGAACGTCGCGGCAGCCGACCTCGAAGGAGCCGACCAGGCCACCGAACGAGCCCTGGTCCTCATGGGCGACGTCGACTCCGCACGCGTACGCGACCGCCTCGCCGAACTCGACACCGAACTCACCCGCACCCCCAGCCCCGCCGCACGACACACACGCGAGCGCATCGCCGAGGCACTGACCCCACACTAGCTAAGGCACTTCGGCCTGAACACCAAACGCACCGTGGAGATCCTCGACGACCTCGGACTCCTCGACGACGATCGCGTCCCGGTCTTCGATTCCTGGCTCGCCCGCAAGCTCGACGGCCTGCCCGGCGGCATCCGCCGCAACGTCGAGCACTGGCTGCGGACCCTCCGCGACGGCGGACCGCGCAGCCAGCCCCGCCGACACGAGACCGCGGTGAGCTACCTCAACGAAATCCGCCCTGTCCTCCTCGACTGGGCAACTCGCTTCGACCACCTGCGCGAGGTCACCCGCGACGACATCCTCGCCGTCCGCGACGAACTGACCGGCTCGAAACGGCACCACACCCTGAGCGTCCTGCGCTCCCTGTTCCGGCACTGCCGCAAGAACGGCGCCATCTTCCGCAACCCCACCGCGCGGATCCGCGTCGGCCGCCACGACTACCGCGCCATCCTGCCCCTCGATCCCTGCCAGATCGACGAGGCGGTGCACGCGGCCACCACCCCGGCCGCACGGCTCGCCGTCGCCCTGGCCGCCGTCCCCGCGGCCCGCCCGAAAGCCATCCGCGAACTCCGGCTCGACGACGTCGACCTCGGCGACCGGGTTCTCACCCTGTCCGGACGCGCCCGGCCGCTCGACGACTTCACTCGCCAGATGATCCTGGACTGGCTCGACCACCGACGCCGGCGCTGGCCCAACACCGCCAACCCGCACTTGATCGTCAGCCAGCACACCGCCATGGAGCACGGCCCGATCAGCGGCGTCTGGATCACCAACGCCCTTCGAGGCCAGACCGCGACCCTGGAACGCCTCCGCGTCGACCGGCAACTCGAAGAAGCCCTCACACACGGACCCGACCCGCTCCACCTCGCCGAGGTTTTCGGCCTGGACGAGAAAACCGCGATCCGCTATGCGGCCGCAGCCCGCCAGATCCGCGAGCAGCCCCTCGAATCCGAACCCGCGTGTCACCACGAACCCACGGGCCCAACCCCGACAATGGCACCGATCAACCCTTGGGTTCCCGCTGAAGAACCTTCAGTCTCACTGAACTCACGGGGATCTCGGGGTGCCGTTAACGACGGGCACACCAGCCGACAAGTAACTCACCAGTAGCTTCGAGTGCTCTACAGCGTGCGTTCAACGGTTGCCGGTAGTGGGTGGCCGACCCTTGGATCTCATCGTCGGTGCCACCTGGTTCGATGTGTGCTCCCGATACGCAACTGGAGCCCGTCCATGCCCCGCAGCACGCCGCCGCGCCCGCTCGACATCACGGCTGTCTTCCCGGAACTGACGCCGCTCGCTCGCACGACGACGCGCTTGCATCCTCGGCCGGGTACCCCGACGGTGCAGGAGAGTTCGGTGGCGGGGCCGCTGCTGTGGCCGGCGGACGAGCCGTGGCCGGTGTGCCCCGATGACCACACCTCCTCGTACCAGCGCACCCTGCAGTCCCTGGACGATGTGCGCCGTTATCGACGGATCCTCAGCGACGCTTGGGCCCGGCCCCAGTTCACCGTCGACGAGCAGGCCGAGATCGACCGCATCCGCGCCGGCCATCCGTCCGACCGGGTCGACCCGGCTGTTCCGCTCCTGCCCATCGTCCAGTTGTTCGCGCGCGACACCCCGGGGTTGAACGGCCCCGATGGGTGCGACCTGCTCCAAGTGCTGTGGTGCCCGTTCGAACACGGCGACGAGGCGTTGCCGGGCGTCCAGTTGCACTGGCGGCGCGCCGGCGACGTGATCGCCGTGCTGACCGACCCGCCAGCGCCGTTCCTCGTTGAGCACGACGACTACGTCCCAGAGCCGTGCGTCGTCCACCCCGAGCAGGTCCGCGAGTACCCGGCGCCGCACGAACTTCCCCGCGACCTCCGCAGCCGGGTCGGTGTGTGGGAGGACGCCGCGGGCATCGTCTACCAGTACGAGCTCGGTGTCGCGACGGGCTGGAAGCTCGGCGGCTGGGGGCCGTGGAGTTTCCGCGACCCCTCGCCGGAGATCTGCGGCGTGTGCGACGCCGTCATGCAGCCCTTCCTCTACGTCGCCAGCGACGAATGGGACGGCAACGACAGCTGGCGCCCGCTGGAAGACGCCGACGAGACCCAGGTCGATAACCGGTACCCGCACATGCCGACGATGGTCGAAATCGGCCGCAGCTACGGGATGCAGATCTACACCTGCCCCACCTCGCACGACCACCCGCTCAGCACGGTGACGCAGTAGCCGGCCGGGCGCCGGCCGCCCTACCCCGGTTCTGCGTCGGCGAGGGCCCGGTACAGCGAGTCGACCGAGGGGTGCCGTCCGGCGTTCTTGCCGGTCTTGATGGTGAGCTTCTTGGCGATCTCGGGGACGGAGACGCCCTTGTCCTTCAGCGCCTGGGCAAACGACGCAAGGGAAGCACGCCGTGGCGGCCACCGAACCCGAGCGACCGCGCGAGGAGACCGACCGGCGGTACGCCTGGTACCACCTGTCCGCCGTCGACGAGTTCGCGCACGACGGGGACGACGATCCGCCGTGGCGGATCGCCGACGCCAGCCGACTCGACGACCTGGCGGCGGCGGCCGCCTACCTCGGGCAGACCCGCGAGGCGAGCAAGACGGACCTGCTCGCCGCGCTGCTCGTGGTCAAGCAGCTCCAGGCCGCCGAGCGCCGCTACCTCTCGCTCCGCAACGACGCCTCCGGACACGCCGACACGCAGCTCGACCGCGTCCACGCCCGCGACGAACGCGCCCAGGCCGCGCGGAACGCGAGTGGACCGACGCGAACACCGACCGCATCCGCGACCTGGCGGTGCGGCTCGCCGCCGTGCCCGACCCGCAGGCCCGCGCCGACCGGGCCAAACGCGTCCTGCAGGAACGCTCGAACCGCCGGACCTTCCCCCGCCCGGCGTTCCGGCCGGCCCGGTGGTGGGAACTCGGGGAGCTACGGTCGGCCGTACAACTCCAGGACCACGGCATCCATGTACTCGCGAGCCTGCACCACCAGCGATGCGCGCCCGCCCAGTGGACCGAACCCGCCTTCATCCAGATCTCGTCCGCGCGCCTGTGCTCCCATACGTTCCGCTCGTTCCTGCTCACCACCGTGCGCGGGGACCACCGCGACGACCACCCCATGATCGTGATCAACCCGGCCCCGCTGCCCTTTCCTGGTCCGATCGGCCCCGGCACTCGGCGGCATGCGCGTGAGGCGCCACCGGGCACGAGTGCCCTTGCTCGGTACTTCGTTCGGGAAGCTCCGTCTGTCCAAGACGGTCACGCAAAATCTTCGGCCGATCACACAATCGGCAACACGTTCTCGTTTCACCAGCCCGAATGCAGAGGGTATTCAAGCAATTGTCGAATCCGGCTTCCGGTCGCACCTGTTCACATACCGATCGCACACCGAACGACCGAACCAGTCCTCTCTTCGCCCGGAACCGACCGAACTCCGCTTCGTGAGGCGCGACGGCAGGCACACGGAGCGGAAGCCCACAACTGGCGCTTGACCACGCCGCCGCGCTGGTAGCACGCGGCGGAGTCCTTCGTCGCCCTACAGATGATGTTGAAGACCTGGTCGAGGCTGAACGACGCCAACGCATCGACCAACGAGGCGCGGGTTCCGTCGCCTTCGAGGACTACGAACACGTGGCGATCGAGGCTGTGCGGCGGGGCGACACCCCCGACATCACCGTGCCGCTGTACGTCCAACCCCCGCCTCGAGTCGAACACGCCCCGCCGTTGTCCGCAGTCAGTTGACCCGGGTCCCAAAGCCACACGAGAACTTCTCGCGATTTTCGACGGGCGGCTCTTCTGGTACCAACACGGAGGACCGACATGCCTATCAGGTCTACGGCGGCACCTGGACGCGGGTGGCGGAGAGGACCTTCACCTCGGTCGAGGCGTAGAAGATCGTGATGCAGCCGCCGACGAGGGCCTGGCGGTAGTCCCGCTCCGGATCGCCGACGAGCCGCGCCCGCAGGGGGCGTCGCCGATCCCGCCGATCTTCCGGTCGGACCGGGCCCGCACGTCCGGCCGTAACGAGGCGACCGCGACCCGCGCCTCGGTGGCGAACTGCACCCGGTAACCCACGGCGGTGGAACCCGCGCTCTCGTCCATCTCGGCGAACCCGGGGAAGTCAACCGCGCCGGAGTCGTTCGATCAGGGCCTCGCCCTCGTCGACCGCCTCCCTGCGGCAGCCTCCACCGGGCCGCGATCAACGGCACCTCCATCAACGGGGCCGCGTCGAACGCCACACACCGGTCCTCCGGCAACGACGGGCGGATACTCCCGATCGTCCCGGGCAGATCCACGAACTCGCCACCGATCCGGGTACGCACCATGCGCGCCCACCTCGCGGTGCCGGCAGTGGCGCACGACGGCGCGTGGGGGCTCGACCGCCGGAAACGGTCACCCGTCGCAGGTCGGACCCGGTGTAACCGTCCGATCGGCGCACAGCGAACAGCATGGGGACGCCGTCGCCGCGGCCGCATGGTCGGTCCCATGGCGCAGGCCGATCAGCAACGTCCACACCCGGATCTCGACCTCCAACGGGTCGGTCGGGAGCTCCGGAGCAAGGCCCGAGCGGAGGACGGGAGACGGAGGCCATTCGGTTCGCTGTCGGTCGGACCTTCGGCGTTCGAAGCCCCCGAGCACTTCCTCCCGAGTCGGACGGGAGCTCCTGCCGGAGCGTTCATCGGGGTCGCACTGCGGGCAGGTGGCACCCGACTCGATAACGTCTTGTAGACGGAGGACACACTGTGCCGCAGTGTGCGCAGGCACTCTCCCAGCCGTGCTCCGCTCCGGGGTAGGGCGCCTGCGGGATGAATCCCTGATCGCGCATCACCTTCTCGGCCCTGCGCGCTGCCAGGGCCCGGAGCATCTCGCCGGTCGGCGAATCCGAGACCGCCGGAACGACGGGACGCGTTGATCGAACAGGTGGGTGGGAGTGCCGGGGGCGGGGCCTCCGGTAACCCCGTCGGTTCGGGTTCTCGCGGGCTTCCTTCGCGTTGGCCCACGCCTCGCCCCAGGCCGGTAGGTCCGAGAGTCTCGCCCCGCACGCCGCCGCAAGGGCTTGGACGACCTTCTTGGTGGGGAACCGCATGCCCTGGAACAACTCGCCCAGCGTGCTGGGGGAGACGGTGGTCGTGCCGGAGGTGCCGATCCGGCGGGAGAGCACACGCAGCGACGGCTGCCCGGCGGACAGTCTGATCGTGTGCAGCGCGAGCAACAGGTCGTGTGCGTCGTGCACGTTCAACGGGTGCACGGTGTCCGGCCGCGTGTTCGCGGAGCGTGGATGGTTCGCGAGGTGGCGATGCCTGCGTGCGCGCCGGAGCAGGTCCGCTCCGCGCTTGTGGCTACCGCCGCAAACGCGCACGAACTCCGTGACCAACGGCTCGGAAAGCCCTTGTCCGCTCGCGGCCCGCGAGAACGAACTCGCGTTGAAGCGTTGTGACTTCTCGCCCATCTGACGGTAGGTCAGTCCGGCGCTCTCGCGCAGGCGCCGAAGCTCCCGCGCGAGAGCGATCACCGGACCACCCACCGGATCGAAGGGCCGTTCGGGGCGTCCCATCCCGGTGGACCCCGCTAACCGCGGGCGCCTCGAGGAGCACCGACGGCATTCAACCGGGACACCAATTCGACCGCGACCAGGCCTGCGGCGCCAGTTCCGGGGGCGAACAGCACCGCAGCGTCGACGCCGACATCGGGCCCGCCGCAGTCGTCGGTGTGGACAGCGTCTCGGGGCTCGGCGGGCGCGAAATCCGGCCGGGGGCCTCGGCGGCGGGGGTCGACGAGCTTCGGCAGGAGATGGGTGCACCGGCGAGGCGGCGAGCGTGCCGGGTGGACGGCGGCGCAAGGGAAAGTCGGCGGCACGTCTTCGGGGGTCAGGCGCGGGAGGCCACAACGATGCCTATCACCGCGAGCACGAAGGCGGCGATGAAGCCTGTCAGTTGCTTCTGGATGGAGTCGGTGGACAGGTCGGCTTGGGCGACGATGCTCCCGATCGCAACGCCGGACAGGCCGGCGGGTACAAAGAGGAGCTGGGCCAGGCGGCCGCCGTCCCCGTCGCCCTTCAGCAGCCACCATCCGTTGCGCAACATGGCCACGCCGAGCGCGACGACGAACGGGCAGAGCAGGGCGAGCCATCCCATCTCGCCGAAGTCGCTGATCCCCCACAGCATCCCGGCCGCCCCGGCGCCGCCGATGATCAGCCCGTACGTGAAACCGAGCACTCCCGCAGCCGTTTCGGTGCCGGAGCGGGGCTGCGGGGGACGACGGTACGGCTGCGGCATGGCGGAACCTCCGGTACAGAAAAGGCATTTGGCGGGCCCCGCAAGCTATCCGCCACCACCCGGCAACAACCGAGGGACTTGCCCCACGATTCTCGGGGGATTCTCCGATGGCGGGCGGCTGGGTCCGGTAGTTGTCGGGGGCGCGTGGTGATCTGTCGGATTCCGGTCGAGCCGTTCCTGTCGGTGGGCGAGCGCGGTCCGGCCCCTGACCTGCGGCGGCTGTTCAACGCCGTGATGTGGCCGTTCAGGGTCGGGTGCCCGTGGCGGGAGGGGATGATCGCCCCATGGTGAACAACACCGGGGCGGCGCCCCCGCCGAGGGACCGCCCACCGACCTGCAGGAGCCGCACGGTGATGCCATCCAGGGCCCTGCGGGCCTCGGTCCGGTCGTCGCGGGCGACGTGCACACCGCGCCCGCGCAGCCCGACCACGTCGCGGCGAACATCGTGGACACGGACTTCGGCGCGTTGATGAGGCCCTACCTTCTTTCACGGGTTGATGGAGCCATTCGTAGGGTTCTGTCTGCCGGGGGTGGCGGGTGTGGCTGTGATGAGGCTGCCGTGGATGTGGCTGAGGGAGCCTGGCCGCTCGGCACCCCGCGACGACTCGACCGCTGACACGAAAATGAAGTGTCGCCGCAGGTCAGGCTGTCTCGATGAGGTCGAAGCGGACGGTGAGTCCGAGGCTGTTGGCTTCGCGGGTCATGCGGCGGATTGCGCGTTCGGGGTTGCGTCGGGTGAAGCGGCCGGCGCCGGGTCCCGGTAGGGAACCCTTCGTGCAGGACGTGCCAGACGGCTGTGACGAGCTTGTGCATTGCGGCCACCAGCGCGCGTTGGCTGCCGCGGCGGGCGGCGATGCGGCGGTAGAGCACCGCGAGGTAGGACTCCTTGGCCCTGATCGCGGCCATGGCGGCGACGCCCAGGATCCGTTTGAGATGGCTGTTGCCGTGGCGGGTCCGCCCGGACCTGTTCACGCCGGCCGACTCGCCGCGCTGACGGCGTCGGCCAAGTCCTCCGCCTCGACCAGGCAGCGGGCGACGTGGTTGGTGGCGGGACCGGTGCCTGACGCATCAGGGCTTGGGCGTGGAGTTCGGGCCGGATCGGAACTCCGGCCGCACGCGAAAGACCTACCGTCCGCCTGGTGCGGACCCACGATAAGGAAGTGCCCGAGTCGGGATTCCAGCGTCCAGTGCTTGGCATCGGAATAGCGGGAGATGGCTCGGTATCCGGCACGGTCCATGGCCTCGATCATCAGCCTCCCGTCCGGGACGTCGTCGTACTTCGGGATGCGCAGCCATGGTTGCTTCTTGTGCTTGCGGAGTTCCTGGGGCGTGGGTTCGCGGGGGTTCTTGCGTGGTGCGCTCCGAGAACTTCCAGGAGTAGCCGTGCGTGCCGACGCGAATCACGACGCGATGTTTCGTCTCTCCTCGGACGAGGTCGCTCTCGGCGACGACTTCGTGGCCTCGCCGTTCGGCTTCGGTGATCACGGCGTGCGCGATTGTCAGCGCACGCTCGACCAGGTGTCTCGAGACGCGGACGGGAACGACATCGGGCCGCCCGCGTGAGTCGGCGACGGCGGTCTTCGACTGTCCCAGCGCCTTGCGGGTTCGAACCACCGGATGTCTGCCGTGCTTGAGGAAATACCGACCGTCCGGCGTGACGACCACGGCCTTGCCACCGGACGCGTAATCGCTCTTGCCCAGCCCGCGCTCCTCCAGCGCCCACACCACGTTCGACTCGTTCGGCGTCGACACGAAGGTTCCGCTCGCCTCGGCGGCGCGCTTCAACAGGGCCAACCGCTTGTCGTTCACCGTGTACTTCATCCAGCCGCCTCCGCGATGCCCGCCTCGACGCAACCAGTAGCTCCCAAACGCACCTTTCAGGGCGGTGGTTTCGGTTTTTCGCCGAAATCGGCGCATCCAAGGCGGACTCGGTCCTCACGCCCTTTTTCGAACATCGATGCGGGATCGAGCGCCGGATGGCGCCAACGCCCACCGAACATCTCGTCGTTCGCGAGCAGGGATGACGGCCGGCGGAGCCGGGGCTCGACCGCGCGAGCACAGTCCCTGGAAGGACCTGAGCCTTCGTGCACGATTGAGTTCCCGTCAGGGGACGACGGTGACGAGGAAGGCGTCGCCGTCGAGCATGCGGTGTTCGCCGTAGAAGGTGCTGCCCAGGCGGCTGCCCACGCGTTGGTTGTCGTCGCGGTCGATCAGGCGGGCGGAGAAGTGCCCGCCGCTGAGCGAGGCGCCCTCCTTGGTCGCGGCGAACGGGTACTCGTCGCAGTCCAGGCGTTGCCCGGCCCAGTCGCCCCACACCTCGGTGCACACCTTCCCGGATGCCGCGCGGTTCTGTTCCTGGAGGGCGGGGTCGATCAGGCGGTGGAGTTCGGCGGGGACGTTCTTGCCGACGGTCGGGGGGAACGTCTTGACGGGGTGGCGCAGGGCGTCGTCGATGTGGCGGGCGCTCTCGTCCTCGTCCGGGTTGCCCAGGCTCACCGCGAACGTGGGTTTGTGGTCGGGGAAGACGGTGCCGCGGGTCTTGCCGGCGACGCGCCCGGCGGAGTCGAACCGCACCCGGAACGCGGCGCTGCGTTCGTCGACGTAGGGGTCGGCGCCGGGTGGGCCGGTGACCTCGAACCGCACCAGCATCGTGGCGAACAGTTTCTTGAAGGGTGTGGTGACCGCGCCGTCGGGCGAGGTGTAGGTCAGGACGGTCTGCGGGCGGGCGTCCCACGCGCCCCACAGGTCGGTGCGGTCCTGGTCGGCGGGGCGGACGATGTCTGCGCCGCCGCCGTCGGAGACGGTGGCGCTGTAGCTCACGCGGATCGGCCACGTGCGGGCATCCTGCCCGGGCACGGTCGAGGCCTCGATGTTCTCCAGGCTGGAGACGAAGTCCACCCGTCGGTCGCCGTCGTAGGCGAAGCCGAGTTGCCACTCGTCGAACCACATCGTGCCCAGCCGCTTCGGCGGCCGGTCCTTCGTCGCCAACACCACCTCCCGCCGCCGATGCACACACACCTCGAACCTGCTCCTCACCCACCCCGTCGCCGACGCCGCCTCGGCGGGATGCAGCGCACACTCCTGGCGCAGGTCCGCCGCCAGAGCCGCCCGCGCCGCCGGCCCGATCCCGGCCGGGCCCGCGCCGGCGGAGGGCGTGGTGTCGGCGGGGGCTGCGGCCAGGGTGAGCAGGGCCGCGACCACCGGGATCAGGACGCGGCGCAGCGCACGGTGGCGCGGCCGCGGGCGGGGTGGTGTCACGCGTGACCTCCGGGAATCGCGGTCGTGGACGCGGAGTGAGGTGGGTGCGGTTTGGGTCATGGGGCACAGCCCGTGCCGAGGCAGGCGTGGGCGAGGGCGCCGGTGCGGGCGTCGAAAGTGAGGCGGTACCCGGTGTGTTCGCGTCGGTCACCGGTGAACGCGCGCATGCGCCCCGTCGGGGAAGTCACCACCCACACGGGGCGCTGCCCCGCTGCGCCCGGGCCCTCGGTCGTGCCCGGTGGGAGGATCGCGGCGTGGGCACGGGCGTCGGGGTCCGTGCCCGTGCGCAGCCGGGCGGTGGCGGCCAAGGCTTGGTCGGTGGTGTCGATCGCGCGGTCGGATCGGGTGGCTTCGTCGGTCGTGGCTTCGGGGGTGGCGTTGCAGGACAGGCCGGCGTCGATGCAGGCACGCAGGCCCGGGACGCGGTCGAGGCAGGTGTCGGGTTCGGTGTTCGCGCAGGCGTGCAGGGCGCGTTGGTCGACGCCGTTGAGCGTCGCGACCGCGGGCGCGGGCGAACCGGTGGCGGGCTGTGCGGGGTTCGGGCTGCGGGTGGTGGTGCGTGGGGCGGGGGTGACGACGTCCTTGGCCACGTCCCAGGACACCAGTTGGTCGCCGGTGGTGTTCAGTGTCGTGGTGAAGCGGAAGCAGTAGGCGGGGTCGGCGCCGGGTTCGCAGTTCCCGGCCGGGGCGCGGACGCTGAGGTGTGTGGTGGGGTGGCGCAGGAACTGGCCGTTGCCGTTGAGGTAGCGGGTCCGGTCCTGCGTCTGTGGGAACGAGCTTTGTGCGTATTCGGCGGGCAGGTCCCAGCCGGTGACGGTGTGCCGGGCGAACGGCGCGCCCTGCCCGGACGTCTCCCCCACCGGATTGAAGTCGTAATGCACGCGCCAGGCGGCGCAGCCCGAGCAGGTGGGGACGGCCATCCAGCTGTGGAAGCGGTTGTCCGCGACATTGTGTTCGGGGCCGATCGCGTGGAACTCGTAGTTCTCGCCGTGGTTGGCCCAGAACGGCTGATAGCGGGTGCCGCCCGGGTCGTTGCGGGCGCGCAGGCCCATCTCGAACGAGCGGCCGAGGTCGTCTGCGGTGAACATGCGGGTGCTGTTGTACGCCTCCCCCGCCGGATCCGAACCCGGGCCGTACGCCACCGGTCGGTACACGAACGTGAGGAAGGCGCCGTACATGTTCTCCGCCGGATCCGCACACACCTGCGCCACCGCGTCCCGGGGCTCGTCCGCACACACCGACAGCGCCGACACTCGTGTGGGCGCGGGCGGTTGCGCCTGCACCGGGCCGCCCGGCAGGAGTGACAGCGACGCCGTCACCACAACCGCAGCCGCCAGGGCCATCCGGCGCCTGCCCCGATCCGATGCCACCCGGCTTCCCCTTTCCCTCGTCGAGCGGTCTGCCCCGACACCGGGACCACCGAGCCCAGAATCATCCAACCGGTCGGAAAAATGGGACGATCCGCACCCGAAATCATCCGAACGGTCGCCGCGAATGGACCTCCCGCACCCGTCCCGTCACGAACACGGGCACGGGCACCGGCACCGGCACCGGCACCGGCACCGGCGAGAGGACCTTCTTCGAAGACCACGAGCACGACACGGCCGCCGGCCGTAGCCACGATCGATCACCCTCTCCGGTCCCACCGTGCCCGACGCGGTACCGACACAGTCCCCGATGGCGTGAACTCGCCACCGGCACGGCACAACCTCGGCCGCCCCGTCACCCGAACCGACCAAAACCGGGCGAATACGCTCGGCGCCCGGCTCCTCGTCTCGCCGGGCTCGTCCGATCGTGCCCGGCCGAAGCTCCGATCGGCGTCGTCGGCGCCTCCTCGGGACTATCAAGGACTCGGTGTACACCCTGAGCAAAGGGAGTATGCGAAGACGGACGTGGCGATTACGACGACCGGGTCGAGTGTGGTGGGGGCCGATTCGGAGCCGCCGGACCGGCGACCGGGCAGGGCGTGGACACTACGTTGACGGCCGCGGTGGCCGAGCTCGCGGAGAAGGCGGCCGAGCGGGCCAGGGCCGGCGGGGTGCGCCTGCTCGGCGAAGGCGGCCTGTTGCAGGCACTCGTGAAGCACCTGATGGAGGACGCGCTCCACGCGGAGATGGACGAGCATCTCGCCGACGAGCAGGCCCCGGGCGAGCGGGGCGAGCGTCCGTCGGGGCGGGAACGCCCGCAACGGCACCCGCCGCAAGACGGTGAACACCGAGGTCGGACCGATCACCCGTGACATCCCGCGGGATCGGGCGGGGATGTTCCGTCCGGGTCTGGTCCCCGTCCACGCCCGTCGGACCAGGGCGTTGGACGACATGGTGATCTGGTTGACCGCGAAGGGTCTCACCGGCGGCGAGATCGTCGCGCACCTGGCCGAGGTCTACGACATCTCCACCTCGAAGGAGACCGTCTCCACCATCACCGACCAGGTGTTGGGCGGAATGAACGAGTGGCGCATCCGCCCGCTCGACCCGGTCTACCCGGTGGTCTTCGTGGACGCGGGGCAGCCTCGCGCATGGCATCGCGATGGCTCTGCTAGTCACTGGTATCAAAAGATAGCTATGGTGGTGGGCATGAGTAAGCAAACGAACATCCGGCTGGACGAGGCCGTCAAGGCCGCCGCCGAGGAGCGGGCCAAGCGCCGTGGCCTGAGCCTGCAGGGATACGTGGCCGATCTGATCGAGCAGGACGTGAACGAGTCACGAGCCGCGTTCATGGCCGGCGCAGCGACCTTCCTGGCCGCGTACGCCGACCGGTTCGAGACGGAGTTCGGCGACGATCGCTATCCGGGTCTCCCGGCGGAGTCGGCGCGGACCGCGCCGCGGGACGCCGCGTGAACCTGCGGATCGACCTCGCCTGGATCCTGGCGGTCGCCCAGCAGATCCCCGGGGACCCCCAGGTCGTCGACTACGGCGTGCCGATCGCGGCCGACGCACGACACCGCGCGGAGATCCTCGACCACGAGGTCTACCCCGAGCCCCACCACAAAGCCGCCGCGCTGATGTGCGAACTCGCCCGGAACCCGAGCCTCGAGACGAGGAACCTGCTGTTCGCGGCCACCGTCACCGCGGCCTACCTCGCCGCGTGCGGCCTCCCGGTGAGCCCGGGCCTGGACACCGTCCTCCCCTTGGCCCACGCGGCACGCGAAGGCCTCCCGGTCCGCGAGGTCGCCACCCAACTCAAAACCTGGACGAGCTGACCCACCCGCGGCGAACACCCGCCACCTCCGACGCACACCCTCCCGAACGAAGACCGCCACCAGCCGGACGGCGGTCAGGGCCGTCACGGGCCGACCTCGCGATCTTCGACGAAACCGGATGCCTCGGTCCCGCTCGCCGCCTCTGCGTTCATGCCCGGTCGGCCGGTGCACGGTGCGGCGCCCATACGGCGTTCGGACGGGGCGCCCAAGCCCGACGGCTCACGCCGCGCCGCCGGGCTTCTCGCGTGAGCGACTGCTCTGCCCTCGAACGCTTCCATGGCGGGCCCTGTTCGTCCGCAACGCGCGGGCGCCGTATACCGGTTCCGGGGCGAGTCACTCACCGGTGATCTCGCGGTGTGCCTCGGCGCGCAGGCGCACGACCGCGCTGCCCACGTCCCGGAGCTCCTGCAGG
Source organism: Embleya sp. NPDC025285 (assembly GCF_055558835.1). Classification (NCBI taxonomy): domain Bacteria; kingdom Bacillati; phylum Actinomycetota; class Actinomycetes; order Kitasatosporales; family Streptomycetaceae; genus Embleya; species Embleya sp. NPDC025285. Next base: position 7,237 of record NZ_JBVHLU010000120.1, on the reverse strand, counting down.
TGAATCACGTGGTTCCGGAGGCATGTCCGTCCTGCTCCGGCCGGGCCCGGGGCGGGAGCCTGCTACTCCGACGGTCGGTGACCCGTGAGTTCCTGCCACCGGTCACATGCTCCGCTCAGTTCGACGAGGGCCGCCTTCCGGCGGGGGTCGCTGCTCTGAAGGGCGAGAACCTGGGACAGATGCCGACGGGCCGCGTCCAGGGAAGCGGTGTCCTGCCGAGCCTCGGCCAGCTCTTCCCGTCTCTGTTCGAGCCAGGCGGGCAGGTGGGATCGGAAATCGTTCTCGTCCGCCACGGCATTCTGGATCTCCACCGCGAAGTCCCGTACCCGGTCCTCCTCGAAGAACTGCACGCTCTCCGCCTCGTCCGCCGTCGGCACGGGACGATGGGGATACTTCGCCCGGTACACCCTGCCATCGGGCCGAGTCAGGTAGATCGAATGGGTCTGCCGGCCGGACTCGAAACGGGCCTGAAGGCCGGCGAGCGGAATCGTCCCCGCGTCCGACGAGACCACCGCGTGCTCGTACAGGGCAAGTTCACCGACCCGCCCCGTCAGCCGCACGCCCAAGCCCGGATCGCGGAGATCCTCGACCGCCCGCTTCAGCGCGTCCACCCGTCGGTCGTACTCGGCGCTCTCCGCATCGACTCGCTCCCGTGCGGCCGCCTCCAGCTTGCCGGACTTCTTCTCCACCCCACGCAACTCCCGCCGCGCCCTGGCCAGATCCTCCCGATCGCCCGCATGACGCGCGCCGAAAGCGAAAGCCCACCCCCCGGGATACCTGCTCCGCCTCCACACCACGAAGGCCACACCGCCCAGCAGCACGAACACAACCGCGCGCACACCTTCCACCCCGCCCCTCCCCGATCGTCGTCCAACGCACCCGCTCTGTCATACCGCCCGAAATCCGACGACGTGAGCGAATCGGCCGAGAAGGCGGTCGCACGGGAACCCGCCGCAAGGCGCGGCCGACCAAAACCGGGGCCGCGTGACTTGCCGGCCATCGGCGTCGTCCTGTCGGCCGGGCGTCTCGAGCTGACCAACACCACCTTCCGAACTCCGCCGATCGGAGTTTGAAGCCTGCGTCCGCGATGACCGGGATCCGGTTCGCCTTCGACATCAGGGAACCCGGGTCGACTTGGCCGACGGCTTTCATGGCGTCGCTCTCCCGGTGCGCCGGCACCATCAATTCCTCGTCGACGGAGGCGGCCCACCGCTCGAGGCGTCAACGGTGGGCGTCAGCGCGTGGTCGGGGGCTTGGGGCGGGGTTTGCGGGTGGGGCCCTGGCCAAAGCCGTTGAGGCCGGCGATCGATTCGAGCGGGGTGCCCTTGTTCCACAGGCCGAAGAAGTCGCGGTGGATGGCCAGGATGCCGTTGGCGACAGCGAACTCGGTCGACTGTTTGGTGAACCCGGTGGTGGTCACGAAGACCGCGACGTCGGCCCCGAAGTGCGCCTTCGAGCCCAACAGATCACGCATCTCTCGCGGGGGGATCCGGCTCTTGGTGGTGTAGCGCTTGCACTGGATCACCGCTGTGCGGCCGTCGGGGAAGCGGCACAGCACGTCCGCTCCGTTGTCGCCGGCGCCGCCGACCCGGCGTACCTCGGTGAACCCGTCCCGGCGGCACAGCCCGGCGACCAGTTCCTCGAACTGCGCGCCGGTCATCGCATCGACCTCGTCGAGTGTCCGCAGACCGACGGCGACCGCGTCCGTCTGCCGCCAGCGCTGGTCCTCAGCCCGGACCCGCCGATGCGTGCGGCTCAGCACCCAAGCGCCGAAGGCCGCGCCACCGAGCACCAGGACCACCAACCCGTACAGCACACCAGCCATGTCGGTTCCCCCAACCGTCGAGCCGCTGCGAACCAGTGTGCTCACCCGACCGGGCCGCCGGCAGCGTTTCGCCCAATTCGACACCGGTCGACGGGCACACCCGCTTTCTCGACGTGAGGTGCTCTATTTCTTCCGGACAGTGACCCGCGTAGGGTTGTCGAGATTCGGAAATGAGAGAGAACGTGCCACCCAGATATCCGCAGAAGTTCAGGGACGAGGCGGTCCGCCTGGTGATCGAGGGCCCGCGCCCGATCGCGCGTGTCGCCACCGAGCTCGGGGTCAACGAAACGACGCTCAGGGGCTGGGTGAAGCAATATCGCCTCTCCCTCGAGGGCAACGCCGAATCCGACGACAGCCCGAAATCGGACCGCGAGCGGCAGATGGAACGCGAACTGAGGAAACTCCGAGAGGAGAACGCCTTCCTGAAAAAAGCGGCGGCCTTCTTCGCGCGCGAGCAGGAGTGAGCGCACGATACGCGCTCGTCGAGGCGGAGAAGGCCGAATTTCGGATCGCCGACATGTGCCGAGGGTTGGGAGTCTCCCGATCCGGATTCTACGAATGGCGTGGTCGCCCGGCCTCCGAGACCGCCGATCGACGAACACGCCTCAAAGCGATGATCCACGAGATCTTCACGGCGAACCACGAGACCTACGGATATCGCCGGATCCACGCCGTCCTGGCACGGTCGGGCGAGGCCGTCTCGCCCGAGTCGGTGCGGGCCCTGATGCGCGAACTCGGCCTGGTGGCCTGCCAACCACGCCCGTGGCGCCCGGTGACCACACTCGGCGACGGGTCCCACCCGCGGATCCCGGACCTGGTCGCGCGCGACTTCGGCGCCGACCGGGTCGGCGCCAAACTCGTCGGTGACATCACGTACATCCCCACCTGGGAAGGCTTTCTCTACCTGGCCACGGTCATCGACTGTCACAGCAAGGCGGTCGTGGGTTGGGCCATGGCGGATCACTTCAGGACGTCCCTGATATCGTCGGCGCTGGACATGGCCGCGGAGCGGATAAGCATCGAGCCGGATGCAGTTTTTCATTCCGATCGCGGCAGCAATTACACGTCCGAAGAGTTCGCGAAGTCGGTCGCCGGTCACGGGATGAGGCAGTCCGTCGGCCGCACCGGTGTTTGTTGGGACAATGCCATGGCGGAGTCATTCTTCGGGGCTTTGAAGAACGAATGGCTCCACCGCTACGTCTTCACCACGCACGCGAAAGCACGGGGTGAAGTCGTTCGATACATCGAGGGCTTCTACAACCGCCGACGCCTCCACTCCGGACTCGGCTATCGCACACCCCACGAAGTCCTGCACCCAGAGCGGGAATTGAACCTCGTGGCATAGAACAACAGCAATCAACCCGTCCGGAAAACGCGGGGCTCCTCAACGTCGTGCTCACCGACGACCTCCAGGACGACGACTACCGCGTGTGGGCGAGCGCCGTGGAGACCCTGCACGCCGTCCAGGAACACACCGCGGCGTCGTTTCCCGTCCCGGCACGGATGACCGGTCTCGATGTCCGCAACGTCCGGGACGCCCTGCGTCTGCTCGACGGCGAAGCCGTGACGGTGGGGGACGGGGACGTCCTGACGATCAAGGGTCTGCACCCGGCCGCGGGAGCCCTGGAGCGATTGACCGCGCCGGGGCGGTTCCAGGTCGCGGTGGTCCGGCAGGCGTTCGCGTACGACTTCGAGGGATGGCAACTCCCCCTGGGCCCTGCGCGGAGACGTGCGTGGTCGAGGGGCTGATCAACCCCGACGAGCTGCGCGAGGCCATCGCGTCGGGAGGCCCGACACGGTTGCGCCTTCGCCTGGCCCCGGACAGGAACTGCAGCGGCGGCTGCCGGCACACCTGCCGCCAGGCGCCGACCTGCCCACCGCCTCGGGCGTGTTGTACGTGCGGCCGTGGCCTGCGGAGGCAGGAGACGCGGTACCCGAACGAGTCTGACCGGGCAACCGCCCGGATCCGTCAATTGCACTCTGCTGCCGCGCTCCTGGTCGCGGACGAGGGCTACGTGCGCCTGGTGGCGTCGCGCTCCGACCGGCCCGGCGGGCGCTGTCTACCAGGACGAGCCCGAGGCCCGGCAGGTGCCCTCGATCTGCATCGCGACTGGCCCCGAAGGAACCCCGTAGGCCTGAAGGCGCCTTCGGCCCCGGCGCCGGCCCGCGACGGGAACGACGTCACGCCGATCCCGACGGCCTCCCGTGCGAAGGATGGCGGGCGCTCCGGAACCCCACACCCACTTCCACGCGCCGTCCCGCCCGCGGCACCACGCCGACCGTCCCGCGCAAACACGTCGAAACCATCGAACACGACGGCGAGACACACGGGGTCACGCTCGGGGTCGCCCATCGCCAATGCACGACAACGACGGGCCGCATACCCACCCGAACGACTCAACGCACTCTCCACACTCGACATGTGATGGACATGAATTCGGGGATTGCGGCCGGGTGGGGCTGGGGCCGTTGGCCGAGCGTGGTGTTCGCGTTCGGGGGTGATTCGCGTGCTCCGGTCGGGTGTTCGGCTCAGCGGCGGATCCGAGACCGGCCGGTGTGGTTGCTGGTTCGGTGGAGCGTGCAGCGCACCGCCCGCTTCGAACCCGCTCGGGTGCACCGCACCGCGTCGCACCTGCGTCGCGAGGCGGTGCGGTGCACGATGCGGTGCGTGCGGCTTCACACGGTGCGGTGCGCGTCCGCGTGATGGTGCGGGCGCGCGTACCGGAGTTCGGCTTCGTCATCCCGGGAGCAGGCGTGTGCCGCCGGTAACTGGGCGCCGACACCCTCGCGTTCATGGCCCTCCAGGCCTACAGCACCGGGCACCCCCGCGACGCCGGCAACCTCGTGCGCACCGCCCAGACCGCGGTGCGCGGGAACTGCACCCCGGGCCATCGACACCATGCTCGCCACCCGCCGCGCCCGCGCCCTGTCCAAGACCGGCGACGCCACCACGTGCTATCGCGAACTCAACCGCGCCGCCGACCTCGTCGGCGACGGGCCCGGCGAGGACGACCCGCCCTGGGCGTACTGGATCACGCGCCCGAAGATCCTCATGCTCACCGGGAGCTGCATGCCCGACCTGGCGACCCCGAACGGGCGCAGGAGTTGTTCACCGAGAGCACCGGCGCGGACACGGGACGCTCTACGCCGCGATCAACCACGGTCGGATGGATACGGAACGATTACGAAGGGCGTCGGCTCGTCTGCCGTGGCCCCGGGCTTCGGACAGGCCCTGGTACTCGCCGTCGACGTCTCGCCGTGGCTGCGGCCCGACGCCGACACCAGTCCCGAGATCAACATGAACGGACCGGGAACGGTACGCCCGCCCGGGCCACCATCGAGCGGGAGTCGCGGCAACTTCCGCCGGTGCTCGATCGTTGACGCCACATGTGGAGTCTGGTGACTGTGATCGTGTCGGGCCTGCTGGTGTCGCCGCTGTTCCTCGCCGTGGGAATGCGGCTCTATTGGCGGATGAAGCCAGGACGAGGCCCGGGGGACGGCGCATCATCCCGATCGCGCGCGTTTCGGGCCACGGGTACCGAGGAGATGCACGCGTTGCTCTCGCCCGGCAAGCGCGTCCAGCTCGAACAGCGAAGGGTCGAGCTGGTGTTGCGTGAGGACGATCAGGACGGGGCGCCGCAGCGTACCGGTATCGATCTGGACGCGGGCGTCGCACGGATCCGGCGAACCAACGCCGGGGGTCCTCGGCCCTGACACGTAGCTCGGCAGGTGCGAAGCGTCTCCGGATGCACATCGAGTTCTCGCGCGGTCTGCGCGACCGGCCGACGGGCGGACTTCAGCGCCAGTTGAACCGCTTCCTCGCGGAACTCGGGCGTGTACGAGCTGGGGCGTGCCATGTGCTGCTTTCCTCGATTCCTTACAGGACAACCCTATTGGGTACCTGTCCGGAACCTTCGTGGCACCTCACCTCGATCTGGGACGCGCTCCCTGGTGGGACGCCGGCCCCTCACCGGGAGTACGGAGTGGCCGCAACTGCGCCGCATGGCCTACCACTCGGCCCGCCCACGGCGACTGGGTTGGTGGGGTCCCGACGGCACCACCCGCCCGGTGGTCGCCACCACCGATCCGGCCACCCTGCCCGCACGGTCCACCTGGTACCCGGCCGGGATCGAGCAGAGCTACAAGCAGGTCGAGGACGAACTCGGATGGGCCGACTTCCAGGTCCGCTCCGACACCGCCATCCGCCGCCACCAGACCCTGGTCAACTGCGCGTTCTCCTTCTGCTGGGACGCCTGGTTCGCCCCGCCCCCGTCCGTGGACGCCGAGGAGTTGGAACCGCACCACCCAGAGAGGGGGAACTCCCACGTCCCACCAGCCCCGAACGGCCTCCTGGCCCCAAGCGATCCGGGCCGTCCGCGGCTGGTTGGCGCCCTGGACCACGCTGCAACGCTACTGGCGGGCATGGTCGACCAAGCCCCCGCCCACCGAACTCCAGACCCTGATCAACGCCCTCGGCACAGGAAGACCCATCGACCTCTACACCCCGGTCCAACAAACCACCGCTAGAGGACCCGACCCTGGTGGTCCTGGACACCCAGAGTGTCCACGCCGCCGCCGGGGTCCCCACCGCGACCACCGGCCTCGATCCGGCCAAGCGGGTGTCGGGCCGCAAACGCGGACTGGCCGTGGACGTCCTCGGCCTGGTGATCGCCGTGGTCGTCGTCGCCGCGAACACCCACGACAACGCCGCAGGCATCGCCCTGCTGGACCGGGTCGCCGAGCACACCGGCGGCACCGTCCGCACGGCGCTGGTGGACCAAGGCTTCAAGAACCGGGTCGTGGCGCACGGCGCCGGCCTGGGCATCGACGTCGAGATCGTCGAACGCAACCCGCAGCAGAAGGGGTTCGTCCCGCTGCCCAAGCGCTGGAGGGTCGAGCAGACCCACGCGATCCTGATACTGCACCGGCGCCTGGTCCGCGACTACGAGCACCACCCCGCCTCCTCCGCCTCCCGCGTCCACTGGGCGATGACCCACGTCATGGCCCGCCGCCTCACCGGCACGAACACCCCCACCTGGCGCGAACCGCAGGCGGTGGCAGCGTGAACATCGAGCCCCTGTTCGACGCACTCGGCCTCCAGGAGGACGCCGCCCGCGCACTCGCCGACGAACTACGCACCCAGATCACACACTTGCAGAGCCGGCTGAGGGGCGCCGAGACCCACCTCGAACACCTCGCGATCACCCGCAGGACCGTCACCGCCCTCGCCGACCGGATCCCCACACAGAGCGCCTCACCCGACCTGCCCGACCACCCGGACTACCCCCGCATCCTCAACGTCTGCAACGACGCCGACTGAGGTGCCCTTGATCTTCCGGACAGTGACCCGCGTAGGGTTGCAGTGAACCGGAAAGAGAAAGCACGTGCCGCCAAGATATACGCAGCAGTTCA
>NZ_JBVHLU010000119.1:0-28816 GCF_055558835.1 Embleya sp. NPDC025285 | reverse complement strand
CCCCCCCCCCCCCCCCCCCCCCCCCCCCCCCCCCCCCCCCCCCCCCCCCCCCCCCCCCCCCCCCCCCCCCCCCCCCCCCCCCCCCCCCCGCCCCGTTGTGCCTCTAACGTTGCCCCAGCACGACACACGGCAGTTCGACGCACTCGGCAGTCCGATACACAAGGCACTTCTACGCCCACCGCACGGGGGGCTCACCGTATGGGGTGGAAAGTTGACGCGCGGCGCCAAGAACCTCACGCACCTCGACGAGGCCGGCGCGGCCCGCATGGTGGACGTCACGGCCAAGCAGATCTCGGTCCGCACGGGCACGGCCTCGGGCCGGGTGCTCGTGTCGCCCCGCGTGGTCGAACTCCTGCGGGGCGAGGGCGTGCCCAAGGGTGACGCCCTGGCCACCGCCCGGATCGCGGGCATCATGGCCGCCAAGCGCACCCCCGACCTCGTGCCGCTGTGCCACCCGATCGCGCTGCACGGCGTCGCGGTGGACCTGACGGTGCAGGACGACGCGGTGGCGATCACCGCGACCGTGCGCACCGCCGATCGCACCGGGGTCGAGATGGAGGCGCTGACGGCGGTCTCCGTCGCGGCGCTCACGGTCGTGGACATGATCAAGGCAGTGGACCCGGGCGCGGTCATCACCGACGTGCGGGTCGAGCAGAAGACGGGCGGCGCCTCCGGGGACTGGCGACGGGACACCGGGGCAGGGGCCACACAACGGGACGGAGGGCAAGTCTGATGCGAGCCATGGTGATCACCGTGTCCACCCGCGCGGCGGCCGGTACCTACGGGGACGAGAGCGGTCCGGTGATCGTGCGCGGGCTGCAGGCGCTGGGCTTCGAGACGCGGGGACCGCAGGTGGTACCCGACGGCGAGCCGGTCGCCCAGGCGCTGCGGGACGCGGTCGCGGGCCACTACGACGTGATCGTCACCACCGGGGGGACCGGGCTCAACCCGTTCGACCAGACCCCGCAGATGACCAGCCGGGTGATCAGCTACGAGGTGCCGGGCATCGCCGAGGCGATCCGGATGGAGAACTTCGCCAAGGTGCCGACCTCGATCCTGTCGCGCGGCATCGCCGGCGTCGCGATCACCCAGGACTCGCACTGGACCTACCGCAGCCTGATCGTCAACCTGCCCGGCTCGCCCGGTGGCGCGCAGGACGGCATCAACGTGCTGTCCAAGGTGCTGCCGCACGTGGTGTCGCAGCTCCAGGGCGGCGACCACCAGCAGGGCGGCGGGTTCGGCGGCGGCGGTGGTGGCGGTGGCTTCGGCGGCGGTCAGCAGCAGCCCGCGCCCGGGGGCGGCGGCTACCAGGGCGGCTTCGGCGGGGGCGGCGGCTACCAGGGCGGTGGCGGTGGGTTCCAGGGCGGCGGGGGCTACGGAGGGGCGCAGCAGCCGCCATGGGGCACGCGCTGACCCGCGGGTGGCCGGTGGAGCTCACCGAGGGCCGGGTGACCCTGCGCCCGATCCGCGCCCGCGACGCGGCCGCGTGGCAGGAGGTGCACACCCGCAATCGCGAATGGCTGCGCCGCTGGGAGGCGACCGTGCCGCCGGGATCGGCGGCCGGTCGCCGGCCGACGTTCCGGCAGATGGTGCGCTTCCTGCGGGCCGAGGCGGGCGCGGGGCGGATGTTGCCGTTCGTGGTGTTGTACGACGGGCAACTGGTCGGCCAGGTCACGGTCGCCGGCATCACGTGGGGGTCGATGTGCTCGGCACACGTGGGCTATTGGGTGGACGAGCAGGTCGCCGGGCTCGGCGTGATGCCGACGGCGGTCGCGCTCGTCGCCGACCACTGCTTCTTCCGGCTCGGTGTGCATCGCCTGGAGGTGTGCATCCGGCCGGAGAACCGGGCCAGTCGGCGGGTGGTGGACAAGCTGGGGTTCCGCGAGGAGTGCCTGCGCCCGCGCTACCTGCACATCGACGGGGACTGGCGCGATCACCTCGCCTACGCGTTGAACGCCGAGGAGGTCCCCGAGGGGCTGCTGATGCGGTGGCGCGCCTATCGGGAGAGCCGGGGCTTCACCTGGTAGGGGATCCCGTCGAGCGCGATCCGTGCGTTCGGAACCCCTTCGGGCGGAACCTCCGCGAGGAACCCTTCGGGCGGAACTCGGTGGGAACCCCTTCGCGCGGAACTCCGTGGGGAACCCCTCGATGTGAATCTCTTCGATGTCGATCCCGCCATATCGACACATCGATCTTGCGATTTCGCTACTCTTCCGGAGATATGAGCGGTGTCACCTCGGCAGACCCCGGAGCCCCCGGGAGAACGGCTGCCCGAGGGGCCTCGGGAGCCACGCCGGCTCCGGGCATCTCGGGTGTCCCGGTGATTTCGGCCGTGTCGGGCTTCTCGCCGAATTCGGGGGTGTCGGGCTTCCCGGTGAATTCGGCCGCGCCGGACGGTTCGGTGGATTTTGTCGCCTCGGGCGTCTCGGCAGTCACATTCGTCACATGGGCATCACTGCGGATCGGGCGACACACCGTGCCTAATCCGACGATGCGGCGCCCATCCGGCTTAGCGTGTGAAGCGTGAACGGCAGCGGCCTGATCTACGCAGCGATCGTGGGGGCCTGGGCTGCCTATCTGGTGCCCATGTGGCTTCGCCGACAGGACGAGCTCAACGAGGCCCGGCCGACCGAGCGATTCACCACCGCGATCCGGATCCTCTCCCGTCGCGGCGCCTTCGAGCGCCGCTCCGCCCGTGCGCTCGCGGAGGCCCCCGCTTCCGTGGAGGAGGGCACGGACGCACCCGACCGGCGCGCTCCGGCCGAACCGCCGCGCGCCGCTCGGCAACACCCGGCCAAGCCCGGCGCGCAGTCGACGCCGCAGACGGCCCCGCAGTCGGCCGCGACCCCCGGGTCGGCGTCCTCGGCCAAGGGCAAGCCCGCCGCGGCCAAACGTCCCGCCGCGACGGTCCGCCGCGACGAGGGCCGGGCCGCGCTGCTCACCCGGCGCCGTCGGGTGATCGCGAGCCTGTTCGCGACCTTCACCGCCGGCGCGATCCTGGCCGGGGTGGCCGGGATCGCCTGGCTGTGGCTGCTGCCCGCCGTGCCCGGCGTCCTGCTCTCCGCGTACATCGTCCACCTGCGTGTGCAGGAGCGGCGTCGCTACGAGGCGGGACTGCGCCGACTGGGCCGACCCGCGGGCAAGTCCGGCGGACCCGCCGACGGCTCCTCGGCCGCCGAAGCGCGTTCGCGGGCCAAGTCCCGCGAGACACCCGACGGCCCGCCGGCCGAACCCCGCGCGGCGGATCGGCCGACCGGCGGCGACCCGCGTGCGCCCCGTGCGCCGCGCTCGGGGCCGACCGGCTCCGCCGGGACGGGCGGCGCCTCGGGAGCCTCCGCCTCGGCCCGGGGTCGGCGCGACCGCGAGGCGGAGGAACCCGCCCTGGCCGAGTGGATCGCCGAGTTGGCCATCGACGGAGGCCCGCACGATCGCGACTCGTGGGACCCGGTGCCGGTCCCGCTGCCCACCTACGTGACCGCTCCGGTGGTCCCGCGCGGCGACGCCGAACAGGAGCCGGAGCGCCCGCAGATCCACGCCGTCCCGGACCCCCGGCCGACCGAGTCGGCCCGCCCGTCCACCCCGTTGTTCGACCAATACGCCGAGGACACCCGTACCGCCTACGGCTCCTCCGTCGACTCGCTGCCCCTGTACGAGCACGAGTGGCGCCGGGCCGTCAACGAGTGAATACCCGTGCGCGACCCACCTCGTCGAGGTGGTAATGTTTCTCCTCGTTGGGCCTGTGGCGCAGTCTGGTAGCGCACCTCGTTCGCATCGAGGGGGTCTGGGGTTCAAATCCCCACAGGTCCACACAGCACGAAAGCCCCGCCGGGATCCGGCGGGGCTTTCGTCGTTCCCGAGTCCCGACGCGTGGCAAGGCCCGTCCGGATTCGGTGAGTTGTACGGGATCGGGTTACGGGTCGATGAGGAGTGGGTGAACTGCGTCGCTTTTCCGGCGGTGCGGGAATGCGCGGCGGTTGATCGGGCTTGGCCGAGAGAGTGCGCCCGCCGAAGGTGTGCGGGGGCGCTGCCGCGTGTAGCGGAATGTGTTCGGGTGGTTATTACGGTCGCGTAGGCGAGGTGAGCGATGCCAACATCGGGTGACATGGCCGAGCTATTGAATCCACACGGGAACCTGTCCGGAATCGACTCTTATGTGGCAATCGGCGACAGCTTCACCGAAGGTGTCGGCGATCCCGGGCCCGACGGGAACTACCTCGGGTGGGCCGATCGGTTCGCGGCTCGGCTTTCGACGGAGCGGCCTGGCCTTCGGTACGCGAATCTGGCCGTGCGCGGGAAGCTGCTGCATCAGATCGTCGAGGAGCAGGTGCCGTTGGCCATCGCGGCACAACCCGATCTGGTGACGTTGTGCGCGGGTGGCAACGACGTGCTGCGGCCCGGGAGCGATCCGGACAAGCTGGCCGCCGAGTACGAGCAGGCGGTCGCCGCGTTGACGGCGACGGGCGCTCGGGTCGTGGTTTTCACCGGGTTCGACACGCGCTGGGTGCCGGTGCTCAAGCTGATCCGCGGCAAGGTGGCCACGTACAACGAGCTGTTGCGGGTGGTCGCGGATCGGTACGACTGCCCCGTCGCGGACATGTGGGGGCTCACGTCGCTGCACGATCGGCGTGCCTGGAGCGAGGACCGGCTGCACCTGTCGCCCGAGGGGCACGACCGGGTGGCGCTCAAGGTCGGCCGGGCGCTCGGGTTGGCCGTCGAGGGTGACCCGGACGCGCCATGGCCGGCGGAGGCCGTCGCGGTCACGGCCGGCGCGGCGCGGCTGGAGAACGTGCACTGGGCGCGGGAGCACCTGGTGCCGTGGATCGGGCGGCGGCTGCGCGGACAGTCGTCCGGGGATCACATCACCGCGAAGCGGCCGGAGTTGGCGCCGCTGGATCATGTCGCCGCGATCCCGCCCGTTGGCGCACCCGTGAGTCGTCAAGCCTCGTAGGGCCCGGCGGGTCCTCAAGCGCCGGACGGGCTGGATGGTCAGCCTGTGCCGGGTTGTCCTCAAGCGCCGGACCGGCTGGGTGGGTTGTGCTCAAGTGCCGGACGGGCTGGTGGGGTTGCGGGAGGCTGGTCCTCGGGTGTTCGGCGGGACTTGGTTTATGGGGTCGGTTCCGCTGCTGTGCCCAGGAGGAGGAGGCGGGCGGAGCGGGTTACCGTGCGTTCGACGTCGTCCATCGTCATGCGGCCGAAGGCCCAGCTGAAGAGGGCGCCTTCCCAGGCGATGCCGAGTAGGTGGACGAACTCGTCGGCGCCGGTGATCTCGTCGCCCAGCGCGGTGCGGAACATGTCGTTCATGATCCGGTTGATCTCGCGATGACAGTCGCCCACGCCGGGGTCGGACGACCCGAGCGCGTGGATCAGCGCGGCGGTGAGCCGAGGGTGGCGGGCCATCGTCCGGCACGTGTTGTGCAGGATCGCGCACACTCGCTCGGCGGCGTCGGTGCCGTCCGGCCGGGCCGCGTCGCTGCGTTCCAGTGCGGCGATCCACTCCAGGTGGGTTGCCGCGAGCAGGTGGTCCTTCGAGGAGAAGTGCCGGTAGATGGTCGCCGAGGAGAGCCGGGACAGGCGGACCACGTCGCGCATCTGCACGCTGTCGTAGCCGCCCGCCGCGGCCAGGTCGCGGGTCGCGTCGATGGCCCGCCTGCGTATGTCCTGCTCCCGCGCGACGGACACCGGCGCAGCCTCTCTCGGGGTCGACAACAGCATGGGCAACGGCTTCGACGACGGCGACGACTTCGCCCAGGACGCCGACACGCTAGATCCAGGTGCTGAACCACATACGGTCCAGCCACCCGCTGCGCGAGATCGTCTCACCGGTGAAGATCGGATAGAAGTACAGGAAGTTCCACGCGATCAGCGCGATGATCGCGACCACGCCCGCCGTACCCCAGGCCCGTCGCCGTTCGCCGGCCCCGGGTGGGCCGAGCAGCGCGCCGAGCATCATGGTCACCGCCAGGCACAGGAACGGGACGAACGCGACGGCGTAGAACAGGAAGATGGTGCGCTGCTGGTACGCCATCCACGGCAGGTACGCGGCGGCGAGTCCGCACAGGATCGCGCCCGCGCGCCAGTCCCGGCGGCCGGCCCAGCGGAAGAGCAGGTAGCCGACCGCGATCACGCCGGTCCACCACAGCAGCGGCGTGCCGATGCCCAGCACGGTCTGGTAGCAGTCCTGCTCGGTGCAGCCGGCCGTGCCCCGGTGCACGGTCTCGAAGTAGTAGGCGACCGGTCGGCCCAGGACCAGCCAGCTCCACGGGTTGGATTGATACGGGTGCGGGCTGTCCAGGCCGGTATGGAAGTTCCACATCTCCGAGTGGTAGTGCCACAGGCTGCGCAACGGCGCCGGCACCCACGTCATCCCGAATTGCGGCAGCGGGACGGAGAAGAGCTTGAGGTCGAGGGAGCCGGGGGAGAGCCCGGCCCGGTGGTCGGCCCAGTCCCGGAAGTAGCCGTCGTCGGTCATCAGCCAGCCGGTCCAGGACCAGATGTAGATCATCAGCGCGACCAGCACGGTGGACAGGAACGCGAAGAGCACGTCGTGGCGCAGTGCGGCGCGGTAGGGGCGGCGGGCGCCGCAGGCCCGGCGGGTGCCGGCGTCCCACAGCACGGTCATGACGCCGAAGGCGGCGAGGACGTAGATGCCGCTCCATTTGGTGCCGCAGGCCAGGCCGAGGCAGATGCCGGCCATGATCCGCCAGGGGCGCAGGCCGAATTTCGTCGTGGCAGCGCGTGCGGCGTCCGGGCCGGTTTCGAAGAGTCGGGCGGCGATCGCCCTGGTGTCGTCGCGGTCGATGAGCAGGCAGCCGAACGCGGCCAGGATCCAGAACATCAGGACCAGGTCGAGCAGTGAGGTGCGGCTCATCACGAAGTGCAGTCCGTCGAGGGACATCAGCAGTCCGGCGACGCAGCCCAGGAGTGTGGAGCGGAACAGGCGGCGGCCGATCCGGCACAACATCAGCACCGACAGCGTGCCGAGCACGGCGAGTGCGAACCGCCATCCGAACGGGGTGAGTCCGAAGAGTTGCTCGCCCAGCGCGATCGTCCACTTCCCGATCGGCGGGTGCACGATGTACGAGCCCTGTGTCTGCAGGACGTCGTGTTGTCCGGCCAGGATCTGTTCGTTGGCCTCCTTGGGCCAGGTGCCCTCGTAGCCGAGCTTGAGCAGCGACCAGCCGTCCTTGGCGTAGTACGTCTCGTCGAATATCACCGCCCTGGGCCTGCCCAGGTTCCAGAACCGGATGAAGCCGGCCAGCAGGGTCACCAGGATGCAGGGCAACCAGCCGCCGCCGGTGTACGCGCTGTTGTCGGTGTACGAGGGCACGAGCCGCTCGCGCAGCGAGGTCGGCGGCCGGTCCCGGTATCCGAATCGAGCCAGTGACCAGGCCCACCCGCGCGGCTCGGGACGTGCGGCCCCGGTGCTGCCGGGGGACTCCGCATCCCCCTTTGGGGGGTGCTTTCGGGTCGGCTGATCGGTAGCCACGTCACTCGTCACCCGAGCATCGTATTGACGCGCGGGCGAACCGGGGCGCGCGAAAGGGGAGGATGGCCGAGTGGAACACGAACAGCACAGTCCTCAGGGCGGCGTACTCGTACTGGCCGGCACCCCCATCGGTGACGTGAGCGACGCGCCCGCGCGGCTCGCCGTCGAACTCGGCGCGGCCTCGGTGGTGGCCGCCGAGGACACGCGCAGGCTGCGCAGATTGGCCGGCGCGCTCGGCGTGGAGGTGCCCGGGCGGGTGGTGTCCTACTTCGAGGGCAACGAGGCGGCGCGCACCCCGGAGCTGGTCCAGGCGCTGCGCGAGGGCAAGCGGGTGTTGTTGGTCACCGATGCCGGGATGCCGTCGGTGTCCGATCCGGGCTACCGGCTGGTCGAGGCCGCGGTGGCCGAGGACATCAAGGTGACCGCCGTACCGGGGCCCTCCGCGGTGCTCACCGCGCTCGCGCTGTCCGGGCTGCCGGTGGACCGGTTCTGCTTCGAGGGATTCCTGCCGCGCAAGGCGGGCGAGCGGGCCCGGCGGTTGGCCGAGTTGGCCGCGGAGCCGCGCACGATGGTGTTCTTCGAGGCGCCGCACCGGCTCGCCGAGTCGCTCGCGGCGATGGCCGAGGCGCTGGGCGCCGACCGTCGCGGCGCGGTGTGTCGCGAGCTCACCAAGACCTACGAGGAGGTCCGCCGGGACACCCTGGCCGAACTCGCCGAGTGGGCGAAGCCGGGGGTGCGCGGCGAGATCACCGTCGTGGTCGCCGGCGCGCCGCCCGCCGACCCCTCGAAGATCGGCCCGGCCGAGCTGGTCGAGCGGGTGGCCGGACGCGAGGCCGCCGGACAACCGCGCAAGGAGGCGATCGCGGCGGTGGCGGCCGAGGTCGGCGTGCCCAAGCGGGTGGTCTTCGACGCGGTGGTCGCGGCCAAGAAGGCGTGACACCCGAAAGGACCGGTCGACGACGGATCGCGACCCTCGGCGACGCCTCGACGACGGACCGCGACCCTCCGGGGTGCCGCGTCCGACATCCGCGACGCGGCGTGCCCGCACGGCCCGCTCCGGCCGCGGCCGGGTCGGTCAAGCGCGTGCAACGGGCAGGTACGGCACAGCACTCGATTGGGTGATGAGTTTCTCGGGTTCTCCATATTCCGTGTTGGCCGACGTCAAGGAACCGTATGTGCCGATACGGAAGGCGCCTCGCGGGCATTCCATGGATACCGGTCACGGGAAGCCCCTGAACGAGTCGGTGGGCTCGCCCGCGCGAGGAGGTCGTCATGGAGAACCCGACGGTGGTGCACGAGTCCTATGCCTTCGTCTGCATGTCCTGCGGTCGCGGATGGGAGCGCGACTACGAGATCCACCACGTGACCGATCTGCACGGAATGCGACTGTGCCGGTACTACTCGATGGGGGCGCTGGTCCCGTCCCCGTTCACCAAGCCCGCCTGCGAGCACTGCGACGGCACCCGCCTGCGGATACTCCCGGCGGGCCGGGTGGCGTCGGTCACCGGATCCCGGGCCGTGGTCGAGTCCGCGAAGCCGGTCGAGCCGGTCGCGGCCGTGAAGGCCGACAAGCCGGCCAAGGTGCCCGCCGCGCGCGGGGCCTCCCGGTGGCACCTGCCGTCCCTGCACCGCTCCGCCTGAGCCCCATCCGGGCCGCGGGCCCGCCGGTGCCCGCTCCCACGGATACTCGGGGGCGGGCGCCGTCGCGTCGGCCGTAGGATTCCGGGTATGGCGGCCACTGGAACCACTGAACACACTGCGGGCGAGCGCGAGAAGGCGTTCTATGTCACAACGCCCATTTACTACGTAAATGACGCCCCGCACCTGGGCCACGCCTATACGACCGTCGCAGGCGACGTGCTCACCCGTTGGCACCGCCAGCGCGGCGAGAAGGTGTGGTTCCTCACCGGCACGGACGAGCACGGTCAGAAGATCATGCGCACGGCCGAGGCGAACGGCGTCACTCCCCAGGAGTGGTGCGACAAGCTGGTCACGGAGGCGTGGAAGCCCCTCTGGGAGCACTTGGAGATCGCCAACGACGACTTCATCCGCACCACCGAGAAGCGGCACACCGACCGGGTCCAGGAGTTCGTCCAGGACCTGTACGACAAGGGCGAGATCTACAAGGGCGGTTACGAGGGCCCGTACTGCGTGGCCTGCGAGGAGTACAAGGCGCCCGGCGACCTGCTCGACGGCGAGGACGGGCAGAAGTTGTGCCCGATCCACAAGCGTCCGGTGGAGATGCTCAAGGAGGAGAACTACTTCTTCAAGCTCTCCGAGTACGGTCCTCGGCTGCTCGAGTTCTACGAGGCCAACCCGGACTTCATCCAGCCGGCCTCGGCCCGCAACGAGGTCCTCCAGTTCGTCCGGCAGGGCCTGCAGGACCTGTCCATCTCGCGCTCCACGTTCGACTGGGGCATCCCGGTCCCGTGGGACCCCAAGCACGTCATCTACGTGTGGATCGACGCGCTGCTCAACTACGCCACGGCGGTCGGCTACGGTGCGGACCAGGCGAAGTTCGAGGGCACCTTCCCGGCGGACGTGCACCTGGTCGGCAAGGACATCCTGCGCTTCCACGCGGTGATCTGGCCCGCGATGCTGATGGCCAACAGCCTGCCGGTGCCCGGCCGGGTGTTCGCCAACGGCTGGCTGATGGTCGGCGGCGAGAAGATGAGCAAGTCGAACCTGACCGGCATCTCGCCGCGGCAGCTCACCGACCACTTCGGCGTGGACGCCTACCGCTACTACTTCCTGCGGGCGATCCAGTTCGGCCAGGACGGGTCGTTCTCGTGGGAGGACTTCTCCGCGCGGTACACCTCGGAGCTGGCCAACGACTTCGGCAACCTGGCCTCGCGCGTGGCGGCCATGGTCGGCAAGTACTTCGACGGCGAGCTGCCCGCCTCCACCGCGGACGGGGACGCCGAGGGCACGCTGCACAGCGCGCTGATCGAGGCCGTGTCGGTCGCCGACGACCGGGTCCGCGCGCTGGACTTCCAGGCCGGTCTGGACGCGGTGTTCGGCTACGTGAAGCTGGTCAACGGCTACATCACGGAGCAGGAGCCGTGGAAGGTGGCCAAGGACGACAGCTCCGAGGGCCGGGCCCGACTGGCCACCATCCTGTACACCTCGGCCGAGTCGTTGCGCGCGCTCGCCGTGCTGCTCAACCCGGTGATGCCGGAGACCGCGCAGAAGTTGTGGGACTCGCTCGGCGCCGAGGCGCACCTGGGCGCGCTGGACAAGCAGCACGTGCAGGACTCGGGCCGCTGGGGGCAGTTGCCCGCGGGCGCGACGATCACCAAGGGCGCGATCCTGTTCCCGCGTCTCGAAGAGAAAAAGGACTCCTGACCCTTGAGCAAGCGCAAGCGCCGGGACGGCGGGCCCCGGGACACCACCCCGCCGCCCGCGCCCGAGCCGCTCTCGGTGCCCGTGTGGGATGCCCACACGCACCTGGACCTGCAGGAGGCGAAGGTCGCCGACGCGTTGTCGGCCGCCGCCGAGGTCGGGGTGGACACGCTGGTCCAGGTGGGCATCGACGTGCCCTCGTCGGTGTGGGCGGCCGAGACGGCCGCCGCGCACGAGCGGGTGCACGCGACGGTCGCGCTGCACCCCAACGAGGCACCGCGGATCGTGCTCGGCGACCCGGACGGGTGGTCCGGGCAGCGCCGCGGTCCGGGCGGCGCCGCCGCCCTGGACGCGGCACTCGCCGAGATCGACCGACTGGCCGCGTTGCCGCACGTGCGCGGGATCGGCGAGACCGGCCTGGACTACTTCCGCACCGGCGACGAGGGCGTGGCCGGCCAGCAGGAGTCGTTCCGCCGGCACATCGAGATCGCCAAGCGGCACCGCAAGCCGCTGGTGATCCACGACCGCGAGGCGCACGCGGACGTGTTGCGCATCCTGGCCGAGGAGGGCGCACCGGAACGGGTGGTCTTCCACTGCTTCTCGGGTGACGCGGAGATGGCGAGGACGTGCGCCGAACTGGGCTACGTGATGTCCTTCGCGGGCAACGTGACCTATCCCAGCGCACAGCCGTTGCGGGACGCGCTCGTGGTCGCGCCGACGGACCTGATCCTGGTCGAGACGGACGCGCCGTTCCTGACCCCGGTGCCCTACCGCGGCCGACCGAACGCGCCCTACCTGGTGCCGATCACCGTGCGCGCGATGGCCGAGGTCAAGGGCCTGACCGAGGACGAGTTGGCGACCGCGCTCGCGGCCAACGCCGAACGCACCTTCGCACCCGCGTAGTTGCCTCGGCCGCACCGCCCGTCACCCGGACGACCGGGTGGCGGGCGGCGGTGTGCCCGCGCCGGTGTACAGTCCGATGCTCGTCGGGCGGAACATCGGCCCGGCCGTCGTCGGCCCCGACCGCGGCCCGGCTCGGACCACACCGGCCGCAGCACACCCCCGGACCAGCCCCTTCGGAATCCCCCAGGAGCACCGTTGAGTCGTTCCGCCGGCTCCGCCCGCAGGCGCAACACCGCCCGGGCGGGTCGGGGCGGCAGCCGCCCCGGACCCTCTCTGCGCACTCTCGTTCCGCAGGCCCTCGTGGTCGCCGTCCTGGTCGGCGGAACCACAGCCTTCGTCTCCTACGACAAGACGGTCACCCTCGTCGTGGACGGCGAGGAACGCACCGTGCACACGTTCGCCTCCGACGTCTCCGGGCTGCTCGGGCGCCAGGAGATCAAGGTCGGCGAGCACGACATCGTCGCGCCGGGGCGCAATGCGGGCATCGAGGACGGCGACCGCGTCGCGGTGCGCTACGGCCGGCTGCTGACGCTGACCGTCGACGGGCGGCCCCAGCAGGTCTGGGTGACCGCGAAGTCGGTGTCCGAGGCGCTGGAGCAGGTCGGCGTGCGCGCGGACGGCGCCTACCTGTCGGTGTCCCGCGACCTGCCGATCGGCCGCCAAGGGCTCAACCTGGACGTGCGCACCGAGCGGGCGATCACCTTCCTGGTCGACGGAAAGACCGTGCCGCTGCGGACCAACGCGCCGACCGTGCAGGCCGCCCTGGAACAGGCCGGGATCTCGATAGGGCCACAGGACCGGGTGGACACGCCGACCGACGCGTATCCCCAGCAGGGGCAGACCATCTCGATCCTGCGGGTCACCGGCGCCACCGTGACCAAGGACGAGAAGATCCCGTTCAAGACCACCAAGCAGGACGACCCGACCCAGTACAAGGGGACCGAGGAGGTCGCCACCAAGGGCGTGGTCGGGCTGCGCCAGATCACCTACTCGTACGAGACGATCAACGGCGTCAAGCAGGAGCCGCGCAAGATCTCCGAGAAGGTGGTCAAGGAGCCGGTGACCCAGATCGTCAAGGTCGGCACCAAGGAGATGCCGAACTCGGTGGCCGGGGCCGACCAGCTCAACTGGGGCGCGCTCGCGCAGTGCGAGTCGGGTGGCCGGGCGAACGTGGTGGACGCGTCCGGGACCTATCACGGGCTCTACCAGTTCGACGCGCAGACCTGGCAGTCGATGGGCGGCACCGGGGTGGCAAGTCAGGCACCGGCCTCGGAGCAGACATATCGGGCAAAGCTCATGTTCGTCCAACGGGGGTCGAGTCCGTGGCCGCTGTGCGGCAGTAGGCTCTACTCGTGAGTGATCTTCCCGCGGGACCGGGACTGCTCGGTGCCGCGGACATCCGTGCGCTGGCCGAGGCCCTGGGTGTACGCCCGACCAAGCAGCTCGGCCAGAACTTCGTGATCGACGCCAACACGGTGCGGCGCATCGTGCGCACCGCCGGCGTGCGCGCCGAGGACGTCGTGGTCGAGATCGGCCCCGGACTCGGCTCGTTGACGCTGGCGCTCCTGGAGAGCGCCGCGCGGGTGGTCGCGGTCGAGATCGACCCGGTGCTCGCCCGGCACCTGCCGACCACCATCGAGGCCCGGATGCCCGAACGCGCGGCCGACTTCGCGCTCGTGCACGCGGACGCGATGACGGTGACCGAGCTGCCGGGGCCGGCGCCCACCGCGCTGGTGGCGAACCTGCCCTACAACGTGTCCGTGCCGGTGCTGCTGCACATGTTGCAGACCTTCCCGTCGCTGGAGCGGCTGCTGGTGATGGTGCAGTCCGAGGTCGCCGACCGGCTGGCCGCGACGCCCGGCGGCAAGGTGTACGGCGTGCCCTCGGTCAAGGCCGCGTGGTACGCCGACGTCAAGCGCGCGGGCGCGATCGGGCGCAACGTGTTCTGGCCGGCGCCCAACGTCGACTCGGGCCTGGTGTCGTTCGTGCGCCGCGAGCCGCCGAAGACCACGGCGACCCGCCAGGAGGTGTTCGCGGTGATCGACGCCGCGTTCGCGCAGCGGCGCAAGACGCTGCGGGCCGCGCTGGCGGGCTGGGCCGGTTCCGCCGCCGGCGCCGAGCAGGCACTGCGCGCGGCCGGAATCGACCCGCGGACACGCGGCGAGGCGCTGGGTGTCGAGGCGTTCGCCCGGATCGCCGAGCACCGCCCCGGGTCGGCCTCGCCGGGTGTGCCGGGCGATGCGGGGGAGCCGGTCGTGCCGGCCGACGCCGACCCGAACGAGCCCCGCGCCTGAGGACGCGGTGCCGCCGTCGATACCATCGGCGACGGTGCCGAGGAGTTCGCACGGCCCCCGTCCGAAGAGGCCCGACAGGGCCACGAAGGAGTTCCACGAGCCGTGTCTTCCGTCACCGTCAGTGTTCCCGCGAAGGTCAACCTGCAACTCGCGGTCGGTGGGGTGCGGCCGGACGGCTTCCACGAGCTGGTCAGCGTCTTCCACGCCGTGTCGTTGTACGACGAGGTCACCGTCACGCCCGCGGACCGGCTGAGCCTGGCCTGCGAGGGCGAGGGCATCGCCGAGGTCCCGCTGGACCACAGCAACCTGGCCGCGCGCGCGGCGATCCTGCTCGCCGACCGGCTCGGGCGCGAGCCGAACGTGCGCATCCACATCCGCAAGGGCATTCCGGTCGCCGGCGGCATGGCCGGAGGCAGCGCGGACGCGGCGGCGACGCTGCTCGCCTGCGACACGCTCTGGCGTGGCGACACGCCTCGCGAGATGTTGCGCCGGCTCGGCGCGGAGTTGGGCAGCGACGTGCCGTTCTCCGACCTGGGCGGCACCGCGATCGGCACCGGGCGGGGCGAGCGGTTGGCCTCGGTGCCGACCACGGCGCGTTTCCACTGGGTGTTCGCGCTGGCCGACGGCGGCCTGTCGACGCCGGCCGTGTACGGCGAGTGCGACCGGTTGCGCGAGGTGGCGGGCGAGACGGTCGGGCGGCCCGCGCCGCGCGAGGAACTGATCGCCGCGCTGCGGGCCGGCGACGCGCACGCGTTGGGCGCGAACCTGGTCAACGACCTGCAACCGGCGGCGCTGTCGTTGCGGCCCGCGTTGGCCGCGACGCTGCGCGCGGGCATGGCCGCGGGCGCGGTCGGCTCGCTGGTGTCCGGGTCCGGACCGACGTGCGCGTTCCTGGCGCCGGACCGGGAGACCGCGCACGTGGTGGCCGAGCGGCTCACCGGATCGGGCACCTGCCGGGCCGCGCGGGTCGCGTTCGGCGCGGTGCCCGGGGCCCGGGTGTTGCCGCGTCGGGTCGTTCCGGTGGAGCGCGAGAACACCGTGTAGTTCGGACCGTTAGAGTTGGTCGAATGCGAGCGTTGCGGTATGGCGGTTCGGTCTGATGGCGAACCTGGTCAATCTTGAGTCAGTCGGCAAGGCGTATGTCATGCGCACCCTGCTCGACGAGGTGTCCCTCGGCGTCGCCGAAGGCGACCGGATCGGGGTCGTGGGCCGCAACGGGGACGGCAAGACCACGCTGATCCGGGTGATGGCCCAGCGGGAGCCGGTCGATTCGGGCCGGGTCACCCACGTGGGCGGCCTCAGCCTGGGCATCCTGAGCCAGCAGGACGACCTCGACCCGGCGGCGACCGTGCGCCAGGAGATCGTCGGCGACCGCCCCGAACACGAATGGGCGGGCGACGCGCGCATCCGCGACGTGCTGACCGGGCTGTTCGGCGGGCTGGCCATGCCCGGCTTCGAGAGCGGCATCGACTCGGTGATCGGCCCGCTGTCCGGCGGCGAGCGGCGCCGGATCGCGCTCGCGAAGCTGCTGATCGAAGAGCACGACCTGATCATCCTGGACGAGCCGACCAACCACCTCGACGTCGAGGGCATCGCGTGGCTGGCGGGCCACCTCAAGACCCGGCGCTCCGCGCTCGTCGTGGTCACCCACGACCGCTGGTTCCTGGACGAGGTCTGCACCCGTACGTGGGATGTGCAGGGCGGCAAGGTGCACGACTACGAGGGCGGCTACTCGGCGTACGTGCTGGCCCGGGCCGAGCGCGCGCGGATCGCGAGCACCGAGGAGACCAAGCGGCAGAACCTGGTCCGCAAGGAGCTGGCCTGGCTGCGCCGCGGCGCGCCCGCGCGGACGTCCAAGCCCAAGTTCCGGATCGAGGCGGCGAACGAGCTGATCGCGGACGAGCCGCCGCCGCGCGACACCCTGGCGCTGCGCGGCTTCGCCAACGCGCGGCTGGGCAAGACCGTGTTCGAACTGCTCGACGTGCGGATCGAGGCGGGCCCCAAGACGCTGCTGGAGCACCTGACCTGGAATCTGGGCCCGGGCGACCGGATCGGTCTGGTCGGCGTCAACGGCGCGGGCAAGACCTCGCTGTTGCGCGCGCTCAAGGACGCGGCGTACCAGGAGAAGCAGCCGGCCGCCGGCAAGGTCGTGGTCGGCCGTACCGTCAAGCTCGCCTACCTCTCCCAGGAGGTCGCCGAACTCCCGCCCACGCTGCGGGTGCTGGAGGCGGTGTCGCAGATCCGCGAGCGGGTCGAGATCGGCAAGGGCAAGGAACTGACGGCCGGTCAGCTCTGCGAGCAGTTCGGCTTCACCGGCGAGAAGCAGTGGACGCCGGTCTCCGACCTGTCCGGTGGCGAGCGCCGCCGTCTGCAACTGCTGCGGTTGTTGATGGACGAGCCGAACGTGCTGTTCATGGACGAACCGACCAACGACCTGGACATCGAGACGCTGACCCAGTTGGAGGACCTGCTGGACGGCTGGCCGGGATCGCTGGTGATCGTCAGCCACGACCGGTACTTCATCGAGCGCACCACGGACACCGTGCTCGCGCTGCTCGGGGACCGCACACTGCGGATGTTGCCGGGCGGCATCGAGGAATACCTCAAGCGCCGCAGGGACGCGGTCGAGGCCGGGGCGACCGCCGCGCCGACCCGGCGCGGTTCCGGCGACACCCGCGCGGCGAAGAAGGAACTCCAGCGGGTGGAGCGGCAGTTGACCAAACTGGCCGACCGGGAGAAGAAGGTGCACGACGGCTTGGCCGAGCACGCCACCGACTTCGACAAGGTCTCCGCGCTGGACGCCGAACTGCGCGCGATCCGGGACGAGCGCGACGAGTTGGAGATGCGCTGGCTGGAGCTGGCGGAGGAGACGGAGTAACGCCGGCGGCCGGGCGCCTCGGGGGGCGGCCGGCCGACGCGACACGTGTCGGCCTCGGTGTCGGCCGTGGTCGGGCATGGCGGGACGACGGCACGGAAACGAGCAGGGAACACCCCGATGATCACGGGGTGATGCTTCGCGCACACGGAAAAGGCGAAGTTGCGGGCGTTTGGGCAAAACCGCGACGGGGGCCGAGGGTGGGCCGTACGCTGAATCCCGAGTGCCGGTGGTTGCCTGCGCGGTTGTTGGTCCACCCGATGCGCCTGGGCCGCAAGTGACGTCGCGACTGTGGGGCCACCGGGGTCGTGGGGGCAATTGGGGCAGTCGCGTACGACCGCCGGGGTGGGGCGTGGTGCGATGGGGAGGGACGTCCATCCGCACCGGCGTGTCGGTGCCGCATGTGGTCGGTGCACGATCCGATGCCGATCACGCTGCACCTGACCAAGGGGGGCTTGATGGGTCGGAGTTCGGCAGCGACGGATATTTCGGGAGCGGGTCTGCGGACCCTGGTCGTGGGGGCCGGGTCGGCGGGCAGCGCATTGGCGCGGGATCTGTTGCGGACACCCGATTTCGGGTTGCGTCCGATCGGATTT
This sequence comes from Embleya sp. NPDC025285, assembly GCF_055558835.1. NCBI lineage: Bacteria > Bacillati > Actinomycetota > Actinomycetes > Kitasatosporales > Streptomycetaceae > Embleya > Embleya sp. NPDC025285. Next base: position 11,320 of record NZ_JBVHLU010000119.1, on the reverse strand, counting down.
CTCGACGACGACCCCGACAAGGACGGGGTACGCGTCGCCGACGCGGACAATCCACAACATCTACTTCCGGTCCTGGGCGGCCTGGCCACCCTGACCGACGTGGCACTGGAGCACGGCATCGAGGTGGTCGTGCTGGCCATCCCGGGGCTTCCGCACGAGGAGTTTCGCAAGGTGGCCGCCGGGGCCGCCGCGATCGGCGCCGCGGTGCGGTATCTGCCGTCCTTCCTGGTCGCGTTGCGGCGCGACGTGGTCGGCAGCGACATGCGCATGCTCGACGTCAACCGACTGATCGGTCGGCAGGAACTGCATGTGGTCTCGGCGTCCGTGCGCGAGGTGATCGCGGGCCGCCGGGTACTGATCACCGGCGCGGGCGGCTCGATCGGCAGCGAGTTGTGCCGGCAGGTGTACGGCTTCGGGCCGAGCCGGATGTACATGCTCGACCACGACGAGTCCAACCTGCACCGCCTCCAACTCGACGTGTGGGGCGAGGCGTTGCTCGACGACGAGACGCTGGTGATCGCGGACATCCGGGATCGGCCGCGGATCGAGCAGCTCTTTCATGATCTCAAGCCGGAGGTGGTCTTCCACGCCGCCGCGCACAAGCACCTGCCGCTGTTGGAGCGGCATCCGTGCGAGGCGGTCAAGTCCAATGTGCTGGGCACGGAGAACCTGGTCCGGGCCGCGCTCGACGTGGGGGTCGAGCGGTTCGTGCTGATCTCCACGGACAAGGCGGCCGACCCGGTCTCGGTGCTCGGCGCGACCAAGCGGCTCGCCGAACTGATCGTGCAGGCCAACACGCAGGCGCCCGGGGTGTTCGCGGGCGTGCGTTTCGGCAACGTGCTGGGCAGCCGGGGCTCTTTGTTGTCCGTACTGGCCGAGCAACTGCGCGCGGGCGGCCCGGTCACCGTCACGCACCCGGACGTCACCCGGTTCTTCATGACCATCGAGGAGGCCGTGGGACTGGTCCTGGAGGCGGGTCGGATGGCCCAGGGCGGGGAGATCTTCGTCCTGGACATGGGCGAGCCGGTACGGATCGTGGACCTGGTGCACAAGTTCGCCGAACAGGTGAATCTGCCCAACGTGCCGATCCGCTTCACCGGCCTGCGTCCGGGCGAGAAACTCAACGAGGCGCTGTTCTCGGCCACCGAGGAGCGCCTGCCCACCGAACACCGCCGGATCCAGGCGACGGTGCCGCCGGGCCAGGCGCTGGACGCGGTGGTCCGGTTGCCGGAGCTGTACGACGCGGCGGCGGTCAACGACACGAAGGCGGTGCGCGCGCTGCTGAGCGAGCTGCTGCCGGGCTACGTCACGCCGGAGCCGGCCGGGACCGAGGTGTTGTCGGCGCCGTACCCGGACGACTTCTAGACGATCCGCACGATGCTCGTCGGGATCGGGGCGGCCCTCGTCACGATCCGGACGACGCTCGTACACCTGATGGACGCCGATCCCGTGACCGGTGGGGCGGAGGGCGCAGTACGGTGGCCACGAGGCCCCTGTGCTGCGAAAGGCGGATCCTCCGATGATCGACCCCGAACTGAGGGCGGCTCTGGACGCGATGCTCGGCGATCCGGAGCACTGGGTGCACGTGGGCACGGTGACCCCGACGGGGGAGCCGCACGTGACACCCGTGATGCTCGCGTACGACGACGAGTACCTCTACCTCAGCCTCACCGGCCGCACCAAGAAGGCCAACCTGGAACACGATCCGCGGGTCTGTCTGTCGATGGCGCGGGACGGCGACATCGCGCACGTCATCGTGTGGGGCGAGGTCGCCATGCGCGAGGACGAGTGGGCGCAGGAGCGCTGGGAGTTCGCGATGCGGCACATCCTGGGCGATGAGGGCCTGGCACAACAGCGCCGCCCGCTGTCCCGCGAGGGTACGAGCCTGGGCGTGGTCACCCCGAAGCGCTGGCGGGTCTTCGGCCTGGGCCGGGGCCCGGGTTCGTGAGTCCGCCGCACCAGCGCGCGCGGCGATCGTGACCCCGGGTCAGCCGTGCAGCGCCTCGTCGGCCTCGCGGTGGATCTCCGCCTGCGCGAACAACACCGAGGCCACGTAGCACGGCAACGCGATCAACGCGGCGACGAGCACGACATCCTCGGCCCGAAGCAAACTCGTCGCGACCCCGATCAACGCCAGCGCCAACGGCAACCACCGCCGCCAGGCCGCCAGTTCACGCATCCGCACGACCCGTGCGGCTCGTGCGAGCACCGCCCCGCCCGCCACCGCCACAAAGCCGATCGCCAGCAACTCCACAGCAGTACAAGGGCCTTCCGGGCAGGTGATCGACGCGAACGCCCCCAAGCAAACCAGAAGTTCCCCGGGTCCGCCCCCGATCGAGCCGCCCGAACCCGCGCGACGCGGGTCGCGCCGCGGCCTCGCCCGTCAGGTCCGTCGCGGCGACCCGCACGCCGGATCGGCCCGCCGTACCGGGCCCGGCCGGGCCGTCGGACGCGATCGAACTCCCGATCGTCGGCGTACGGGCCACCCGCGTGCGGCGCCGATGTACCCCGCCGCTCGGCGCGGTCGTGGGTGCCGTGCCCGTCGACCGGGGGCCGCCCCGGTCAATCCGTTCACGTTCCCGTCACCCGACAGTCGCCCACAGCCACCTCTTCCCGGGCGAATCCGACGGCGGGCTGCTACTAGGCTGGCCCGGCAGACCAGCGTGCCCCTTGATCAAGGAGAAACTCGTGCCGTCCATCGACGTCATCCACGCCCGGGAGATCCTGGACTCCCGAGGGAACCCCACGGTGGAGGTCGAGGTCGTCCTCGACGACGGCAGCTCGGGCCGTGCCGCCGTGCCGTCCGGCGCTTCCACCGGCGCCTTCGAGGCCGTCGAACTGCGTGACGGCGACGAGAGCCGCTACGGCGGCAAGGGTGTGCAGAAGGCCGTCGACGCGGTCAACGAGCGCATCTACGAGGAGATCGCCGGCACCGAGGCGGACGACCAGCGGCTGATCGACCAGGCGATGATCGACCTGGACGGGACCGAGAACAAGGCCGAGCTCGGCGCCAACGCGATCCTGGGCGTCTCGCTCGCCGTCGCGCACGCCGCCGCCGAATCGGTGAATCTGCCGCTGTTCCGCTACCTCGGCGGCCCGAACGCGCACGTGCTCCCGGTGCCGATGATGAACATCCTCAACGGTGGTGCGCACGCCGACACCAACGTCGACATCCAGGAGTTCATGATCGCGCCGATCGGCGCGGAGACCTTCGCCGAGGCGGTGCGCTGGGGCACCGAGGTCTACCACTGCCTCAAGTCCGTGCTCAAGGCCCGCGGCCTGGTCACCAGCATCGGCGACGAGGGCGGCTTCGCGCCGAACCTGGAGAGCAACCGCGCCGCGCTCGACCTGATCGTCGAGGCGATCGAGATGGCCGGCTACACCCCGGGCACCGACATCGCGCTCGCGCTCGACGTGGCCGCGTCCGAGTTCCACACCGACGGCGCGTACGTGTTCGAGGGCGCCAAGAAGACCTCCGCCGAGATGTCGGCCTACTACGCCGAGTTGGTCGCGGCGTACCCGCTGGTGTCGATCGAGGACCCGCTGGACGAGAGCGACTGGGAGGGCTGGGTCGCGCTCACCGCGCAGCTCGGCGACAAGGTCCAGCTCGTCGGCGACGACCTGTTCGTGACCAACCCGGAGCGCCTGGCGCGCGGCATCGAGGAGAAGGCGGGCAACGCGCTTCTGGTGAAGGTCAACCAGATCGGCACGCTGACCGAGACCCTCGACGCCGTGTCGCTCGCCCACCGCAACGGTTACCGGTGCATGATGAGTCACCGGTCCGGCGAGACCGAGGACACCACGATCGCGGACCTCGCGGTGGCCACGGACTGCGGCCAGATCAAGACCGGCGCCCCGGCGCGCTCCGACCGGGTGGCCAAGTACAACCAGTTGCTGCGCATCGAGGAGATCCTCGACGACGCGGCGGAGTACGCCGGCCGCGGCGCGTTCCCGCGCTTCGACGGCTGACACCGGGTCGAGCGGAACACCGCCGGCACCGCATCGGGACAACGGCGGGAGGACGCGTGAGCGAGCAGCGCGAGGACGGTCGCAGGACGGCCGCCCCGAGCGGGGCAGCCCGCGCGTCCCGGGCCGTCGCGCCGCCGCGTCAGGCACGCGGTGGCCGTCCGGCGGCACCGGCCAAACCGAAGGTCGTCGCCGCGGTCGAGTCCATCAAGGACTCGTCCGCGGCGGCGAGCCTGGGTCGGCTGCGCCGGCGCGGGGGCGGCAAGTGGATCGTGCTGACCCTGGTGGTGCTGAGCCTGGCCGTCGCGCTGGTCTACCCGTTGCGCCAGTACCTGGACCAACGGGCCGAGGTGGACGACCTGCGCGAGAGCACCCGCAGGCAGCAGGCCGAGACCGAACGCATGCGGTCCGACCTGGAACGCTGGAACGACCCGGCGTACGTACGGCAACAGGCGCGCGAGCGGCTGCACTTCGTCTACCCGGGCGATACCGCCTACCTGGTGGTGCCGCAGCCGGGCGAGCCGGGCAACCCGGCGCCGCCCACGCCCGCCCAGGCCGGTTCGCCGCCCTGGTATCGCAGCCTGTGGGACTCCACGCGCGACGCGGACCGGGCCGGCGCGCCGACGCCGAGCGCGGCGCCCTCGCCCACTCCGACGCCCGCCGCGTCGATCGGCTAGTACCGGGCGCCGAGAACGGCGATCCTTGTCCGGTGGCACCGGCGACCGGCCGGCTCGAACCCGAGCGGGACCGGTACGGCGCGGCACGCGGATCGAACGTCGGTCCGAAGCACTCAGCGAAACAGGAAATACTCTCCTACATGGATCAGCAGGACATCGACGCCGTCAAGGCGCAGCTCGGCCGTACCCCGCGTGGTCTGCGCGGCGTCGCACACCGGTGCCCGTGCGGGCTTCCGGACGTCGTGGAGACCGCTCCACGCCTGGAGGACGGCTCGCCGTTCCCGACGCTGTACTACCTGACCTGCCCGCGGGCGGCGTCCGCGATCGGCACGCTCGAGGCGAACAACGTCATGCGCGAGATGAGCGCGCGCCTGGCCGAGGACGAGGACCTCGCGGCTCGATACGCCGCCGCGCACGAGGACTACATCGCGCGCCGGGACGCGATCGAGGTGCTGGAGGGCTTCCCGTCCGCCGGGGGCATGCCGGATCGGGTCAAGTGCCTGCACGTCCTGGCCGGCCACGCGCTGGCCGCCGGACGCGGGGTGAACCCGCTCGGCGACGAGACGTTGGACGCGCTGCCGGACTGGTGGGCCAAGGGCCCGTGCGTGTGTGTGGACAAGCCGGACGAGGCGACAGAGGCCGCCGAGGCCGAGGCCGCAGCCACGGAGGACGAGACCCGATGACCCGACGCGTCGCCGCGATCGACTGCGGCACCAACTCGATCCGCCTGCTGGTCGCCGACCTGGACCCGGCCACCGGGACGCTGGTCGACCTGGACCGGCGGATGCGGATCGTCCGGCTCGGCCAGGGCGTCGACCGGACCGGCAGGCTCGCTCCGGAGGCGCTGGAGCGCACGTTCGACGCGTGCCGCGACTACGCCAAGACGATCGGCGAACTCGGCGCCGAGCGGGTGCGCTTCGTGGCCACCAGCGCGAGCCGCGACGCGGAGAACCGGGGCGTGTTCCGGGACGGCGTGCGGGAGATCCTGGGCGTCGAGCCCGAGGTGGTCTCCGGCGACGAGGAGGCCACGCTGTCCTTCACCGGGGCCACCCGCGAACTGGCCGGCACCGGCGCGGTCGAGACTCCGTACCTGGTGGTCGACATCGGCGGCGGGTCCACCGAGTTCGTGCTGGGCACCGACCGGCCCGAGGCGGCGCGCTCGGTGGACATCGGCTGCGTCCGGATGACCGAGCGGCACCTGCGTGAGGACCCGCCGACTCGGGCCCAGATCGCCGCCGCCATCGCCGACATCGAGGCCGCGACAGCGCAGGCCGCGGCGGTGGTCCCGATGGACCGCGCCCGCACGCTGGTCGGCCTGGCCGGCTCGGTCACCACGGTCGCCGGCATCGCGCTGGACCTGCCCGAGTACGACTCCACCGCCATCCACCACGCCCGGCTGACCCTCGATCAGGTCCGCGCGGTGACCACCCGGCTGCTGGCCGCCACACACGCCGAACGCGCGGCGATCCCGGTCCTGCACCCGGGCCGCGTGGACGTGATCGGCGCGGGCGCACTGGTCCTGCGCACGATCATGGAACGCACCGGTCTGACCGAGGTCGTCGTCAGCGAACACGACATCCTGGACGGCATCGCCTGGTCGGTGGCGGAAGACCCCGAGTGGTAGGTCAGAGATTCCGGTACACAGCGCGGCGGTCGCCGACCTTGACCGCGAGGACGACGAGTTCACCGTCGCGCACCTCGTAGGCGATCCGGTAGTTGCCTACCCGAAGCCGATACAGGCCGGACGGTCCGGTGAGCTTCTTGATGTCAGCGTCCTCGCGATAGGGGTCGTCGCCCAGCGCGGTCAGCGCGGCCAGGATTCGCATGGCCGCGGGTCGGTCGATCGCTCGCAGTTGGCGTTGCGCGGCGGTGGTGAAACGGAAGGCGTACTTCATGCCGTGTCTTCGCTGTGCTCGGCGAACAGATCCGCCAGCAACTCGGCCATCGTCACGGTCGGACCGCCTTCGGCCAAGACCGCCTCGGCCTCACGCGCCAGCATTTCGTCGGTGGCTGCCTCCAGCGCCTCGAAATCCGCGATCGGTACCAGCGCGGCCACCGGAGTCCCGTTTCGGGTGATCACCGTCGTGGTGCCGTGTTCGGCGCGATTGATGTGGTCCGCCAGGTGCGCGCGGGATCGTTTGCCGGGTCGATGGCGGAACCAAGGAGCCGTGTCCATCGTTCGGACTCGGGGAAAAGTTTGTGAATCCCTTCACATGCCCCCGGAGGCAAAACTTGGCCATGTGGGGCCGTTTTCCTCGTGACGGGTCGGTCGGACGCCGCCGTCGCCTTCGAAGACGGTGGTCGCCGGCGGTTCGAGGTGGAGATCACATTGCGCCGTCCCGGGGTACCTCGGGCAGGATCGACGCAGGTCATCGGGACCGAGTCGGCGGACAAGCCGGCCGATTATGGTCGAGTGGATCTTCCTCGACCGCACACCGTGCACAAATGCACAAGCAAAAGGACGAAGGGTACCAGACGGCCCGTTCGGTACTGCGCGCGGCCTCGAAGCACCGGCGCGTTCGATCGGTGGATACTTCCAAACATGAGCAACACGGATCGCCCTCGCATCCTTATCGTCGGCGGCGGCTACGTTGGTCTGTACGCCGCGCAGCGCATCCTCAAGAAGATGCGTTACGGCGAAGCGACCGTCACGGTCGTCGACCCGCGGTCGTACATGACCTACCAGCCCTTCCTCCCGGAAGCGGCCGCCGGCAGCATCTCACCGCGCCATGTCGTGGTGCCGCTGCGCCGTGTCCTGCCCAAGGCCGAGATCGTCAACGGCCGGGTCACCTCCGTCGACCACGACCGCAAGGTCGCGCTCGTCGAGCCGCTCGCGGGCGAGTCCTACGAGCTCGGCTTCGACTACATCGTCATCGCGCTCGGCTCGATATCGCGGACCTTCCCGATTCCCGGCCTGGCCGAGAACGGCATCGGTCTCAAGACCATCGAAGAAGCCATCGCGCTGCGCAACCATGTGCTCGGGCAGCTCGACCTGGCCGACTCCACCACCGACGCGGAGATCCGCCGCAAGGCGTTGACCTTCTGCTTCGTCGGTGGCGGCTTCGCCGGCATCGAGGCGCTGGCCGAGGTCGAGGACATGGCGCGCGACGCGGTGCGCTATTACAAGAACCTCAAGCGCGAGGACATGCGCTTCGTGATGGTGGAGGCGGCCAACCGCATCCTCCCCGAGGTCGGTCCGGAACTCGGCGCCTGGACGCTGGAGCGCCTCAAGGCCCGGGACATCGAGTTCCACCTGGAGACGTCGCTCCAGTCCTGCGTCGACAAGCACTGCGTGCTCTCCAACGATGTCGAGTTCGACGCCTCCACGATCCTGTGGACCGCGGGCGTCAAGCCGAACCCGGTGCTGTCCGAGTACGGTCTGCCGCTCGGCCCGCGCGGCCACGTGGACACCCGCACCACCCTCCAGGTGGTCGGCATGGACAACGTGTTCGCCGCCGGCGACAACGCGCAGGTTCCGGACCTGGCCGCGGGTGAGGGTGCCTGGTGCCCGCCGAACGCGCAGCACGCGGTACGGCAGGCGCGCGTCCTGGGCGACAACGTCGTCTCGGTGATGCGTGGGTTCCCGCCGAGCGACTACAAGCACAAGAACCTCGGTGCGGTGGCCGGCCTCGGTCTGCACAAGGGTGTCGCGGTGATGTTCGGCAAGTTCAAGCTCAAGGGGCTGCCGGCGTGGCTGTTCCACCGCACGTACCACGGTGCGATGGTGCCGACGTTCAACCGTAAGTTCCGGGTGTTCGCCGACTGGACGCTGTCCGCGTTCTTCCGGCGCGAGATCGTCTCGCTCGGGGCGATGGAGCACCCGCGGGACGAGTTCGCGGAGGCGGCACTCCCGCCGGTGCCGCGGGTCGAGCCTGCGGTCAAGGGGTAGTTGCCCACGTTTTGCGGGATGGGCCCGGTACGCCACGTGCGTGCCGGGCCCTTTCGCGTCTGCTCTCAAGCGCCGGGCGGGCTGGGGGTTTGCGGATCGGGCTGCGCTTCGGGGGGTGGCCTGGGTGGGTTGTCCTCAAACGCCGGACGGGCTGAAGGGGGTTGCGGACCGGACCGAGGGGCTTTGCGGACGGGACCGAGGGGCTCTGTGGGCCGGGCTGGGGGTGGCTTGTGGGGGTTGGGCCGGGGAAGTGTGCGGACCGGGCCGGGGCTTTGCGACCGGCCGGGTGGGGTTACGCGGTGCGGGTGGCGTCGAAGCGTTTCATGCGTTCGAGGACCAGGTCCGAGGTGGGATCGAGCATTTCGTCGACGATTCGGCCGTCGGCCAGGAAGAGGACTCGGTCCGCGTAGGAGGCGGCGTTCGGGTCGTGGGTGACCATGACGATCGTTTGGCCGCTCTCGCGTACCGAGGCGCGGAGGAAGCCCAGGACCTCGGCGCCCGAGCGGGAGTCCAGGTTGCCCGTCGGTTCGTCGGCGAAGATGATCTCCGGTCTGCTCGCCAGCGCCCGCGCACACGCGACCCGTTGCTGCTGACCGCCGGACAGTTCGCTCGGACGGTGCTTCAGCCGGTCGCGCAGGTCGACCGTCTCGATCACATGGTCCAACCACTCCTGGTCCGGTTTCACACCCGCGATGTCCATCGGCAGCGTGATGTTCTCCAACGCGGTCAGCGTCGGCAGCAGGTTGAACGCCTGGAAGACGAAGCCGACCTTCTCCCGCCGCAGCCGGGTCAGCTTCTTGTCGTCGAGTGAGGACAACTCCACGTCGCCCAGCCGGACCGAGCCGGTCGAGATCGAGTCCAGGCCCGCCATGCAGTGCATCAGCGTGGACTTGCCCGACCCGGAGGGGCCCATGATCGCGGTGTACTCCCCGCGCCGGAACCCGACCGAGACGTCGTCGAGCGCGAGCACTCGTGTCTCGCCCGTGCCGTAGATCTTGCTGATGCCGGTGGCGACGGCGGCGAGTTCGCCGTGGGCCCCGACTCCCGCGATGGGTTCGGTGGCGGTCACATCGGGCCTCTTTCGTTGCGGTCCTGATCGGGCCCGCATCGGCCGGCCCTCGACCCCGTGGTCCTACCCAGGTGCACCGGGCGAATGCGGAACTCCCCTGCTCAGCCGCCCCAAACCGCTCATTCGGCACCATCCGTACGGCATCCGGACGGGTCGCCCCCGGTAGCTCTCCGCGATCGAACAGGCCCGCGGAACGGGTCCGAGGGGGCTCCGAATCCAAGAGGCCAACCCGGTGCGCCGGGGCCGCTACGCTCAGCATCGCCCCCGGATGGTGGAACGCAGACACGAGGAGCTTAAACCTCCTTGGCCGCAAGGCCGTGCGGGTTCGAGTCCCGCTCCGGGGACAACTCGAAAATGCCGCTGACCTGCAAGAACGCCGTACGGCCGCGGATCGGCGGCGGCGGGCCTCGGTGGTCTGGACCACCGACCGGGCATATTTCCGGGCCCGCGGGCCACCCTTACTCGCGAACAGCGCAGGGTGTTCCCGTGGTGACAGCGATCGGCTTCGCGATGGATTCCATCCGACTTTTTATGACCGGACAGTGACCACGGGCACAAATCGCGTGTCCGGGGACGTTGAAAGGGAAGGATGGAAGCCCCGAGCGCTTTACTCGGGGATTACTCTCTAAAGCCAGGACCCCCACCCCGGGGGCATGGAGGAGATGACATGAGGAGCAGCAACCCGGTGCTCACGCGGCGGGGGGCGTTCGAGACCGGCCGGCAGGAGCAGGCCGGTTACGGAGCGCCGCAGCCCGGGCCGCAGGGCGCCCCGTACGGTGGGCCGCAGCAGCCGCCGGTACAGCCGATGACCCCCGAGCAGCTTCAGGAGATGTACCGGGCGCAGTCCGCCGGTCCGCTCCAGACCGGCCGGATGACCATCGACGACGTGGTCGCGCGTACCGCGATGACATTGCTGACGGTCGTCGTCACCGGTGCGCTGTCGTGGGCCTTCCTGCCGTTCGAGAACTTCGGCTGGGCGGTCGGCGCCGCGCTCGCGGCGTTCGTCGTCGCGATGGTCGTGACCTTCAAGCGGGAGATCAGCCCGGCCCTGGTGCTGGCCTACGCCGCGCTCGAAGGTGTGTTCCTGGGTGCGATCAGCCACGCGTTCGAGGAGCAGTACAGCGGCATCGTGATCCAGGCGGTGCTCGGCACGGCCTCGGTGTTCGTCGGTGTGCTGGTCGCGTACAAGTCCGGTTGGATCAAGGTGACGAGCCGCTACGCGCGGATCGGCATGGCGATCGCGATCGGCTTCGTACTCCTCACCTTCGTCAACCTGTTCGCGATGTTGATCGCCGGCGGCGACGGTCTCGGCCTGCGCAGCGGTCCGCTCGGCATCGTGATGGGCATCCTCGGCATCCTCATCGGCGCCTTCTTCCTCTCGCTCGACTTCAACGAGATCGAGCAGTTGGCCGCTCAGGGCGTTCCGGAGAAGGAGGCCTGGCGGGCCGCGTTCGGCCTGACCGTGACCCTCGTGTGGATCTACCTGGAGGTCCTGCGCCTGTTGTCGATCCTGCGGGACTGACGCGGCGTCGCATGACGGTCCCGTGACGCCCTCATGACGGACCGACGTGCGGAGTGATCCCGAAGTGCGCAGTGGGGGGGGGGGGGGGGGGGGGGGGGGGGGGGGGTGGGGGGGGGGGTGGGGGGGGTGGGGGGGGGGGGGGGGGGGAGGGGGAAGGGGAGGAGGGGAAGACGACTACACGTCAGAGGCAAAAAGGG
>NZ_JBVHLU010000118.1:0-28932 GCF_055558835.1 Embleya sp. NPDC025285 | reverse complement strand
GATTTTTCTCGCACCGGGGGGCTTGGCTCACATATTTTGTGGGGGTTTTCGGCTCTTTTTTTTTCCCCCCCCCCCCCCCCCCCCCCCCCCCTCTTTCTCCCCCCCCCCCCCCCCCCCCCCCCCCCCCCCCCCCCCCCCCCCCCCCCGGCCTGCCCCGATCCGGGTGTCCGAATTCCGCACACCAACTGCCGATTGGCGCGGATCGTTCGCTCAGTCGCCGGGTGGCCGAGATCATGAGCCTGGGCCCGGTCGCACGGATCGGTCCGTGTACTTGGAGGGACCCAGCGCGTGTACCAGAACCACTTTCGCTACTCCGGCGCCCGCCTGCTGCTCACGCCCTTCCTTCACCCGGTGTCCGAGGGCATCCCGGTCGACCCCGAGAAGCGGGCCGAGGCCCTGCAACCGCCGCTACGCGTGTTGTGGGACCGGTCCGAACGCGGTGGCCTGACCGTGTTCGAGGCCGCCGCGCAGATCCGGGCCGTCGGGAAGGCACTGGCGACCGGCGGCACGGCCGAGGACCAGGTGCCCGACGATCTCCAGGAACTCGCCCGGCGCTCCGGCGCGGGCGGCCGACCCGAGGTGTTCCTGGACGTCGCCGAATACGTCGACAGTTGGACGGTCGGTCTCAGCGCCCGACTGGCCGGACAGATACCCACCGCGTGGGAACTGCGGCAGCGGTTCGGGCGCCTGGCGGACATGCTCGAACTGTACTTCGGCCAGGATGGGATCGCCCTGGAGGAGGAGACCCTGTCCGATGCCGAAGGCATCGCCCTGTATGTCGAGCACACCCACCAACAAGGGCTGTGCCATTGGTACTTGCCGATGGTCGTCGCCGAATGCGCGGAGGCACTGGCGCTGTTCCCGGACGACGGCGCGCTGTACCGCTTCTTCCGGATCGAACGCGGTCTGGGTTCGGGATCGCACGAGTCCTGGACCGCGTGGCTGAACCTGATCTCGGACATCCTGACGAACCACCTGCGCCAGGTGCACGGGCCCGTCACCTGGACCGGCGGCAGCAATCCCAACGGAGGAAGCTGAGCCTCGACGGGTGCCTCACCCCTCAGGCCTCGAAGCGGTCCCGGGACGCCTCGATGTGACCGAGGTGTCGCTGGGTCCAGTCACACATGCCGTCGACCGTCTTCCGCAGGTCCCGGCCCGGCCCGGTGAGGGTGTACTCCACGCGCGGCGGCACGGTCGCATACACGCACCGCTCGACCAGGCCGTTGCGCTCCAGCATGCGCAGGTTCTGGGTGAGCATCTTGTGGCTGATGCCCTCGACCTCGTTGCGCAGCTCGCTGAAGCGCAGCGTTCGGTCGTCGAGTGCGCCGGTGATCAGGAGCGCCCACTTGTTGGCGATGTCCGAGAAGATCTCCCGCGCCAGGGAGTCCGCGCGCCTCAGGTCCGCGTCCTCGGTCGAGCCCTTGAACTGCTTGGTCACCATCAGGGTCCCCAGTCGCCGAAAATCGCGTTCTCCCAGGTCGGCACTCACTTTCCTACAGTTCTCGAGTAACCACAAGAGAGCACGTGGGCGTCCTGCCGAGCCCGGACGGTCTGCCGAGGATGGACGCGTACCGTCGGGTGTCGATCGCAACCGGGTCGAGGCCGTCGCCGTCCTCGACCGAACGTGAGCCGCCGCCGGCGGGCACCGACTCCCGGGAGGCGTCGAACTCCCCCGCATGGCCCTGCCCACGCCGGTCCGCCGACCCGCGCCGACCACAACTCCGGGCGCCGAAAGAGCATTCGCCCTCGCGTCACTCGGCCGCGTCGGCCGCGAACGCCGGGTAGGCGATCTCGATGAGCCAGTCCTCGCGGGAGAGCTTGTTCAGGTGCTGTTCGGCCATTCGGCGGGTGATGTGCTCGGGCACCAGGCAGGTGGGGCACGCCGTGGGCCCGGCCGTGATCGTCAGCGTGACGTTGTCGGCGCCGCGGCGGCTCACCTCGAGGCGGAAGTCGTCGGCGGCGAGCACCACCGACAACGGCGCGAGCGCACGGGTGATCTCCTCGGCGGATGGCGACATCGTGCTCTCCTTCTCGGGCATTTCACTGTCGTGGAAGCCGGCCCACCCTAACCTCGTTCGAAAAAGCTATCAATGTCGTTCGAATATTCGACCCCATCATGCCTGTAAGCAGTGCCACGTTGCCCGCGGCCCACCCGGCTCCTAGCATTCGACTATGCGACCCGCCGATCCGACTATTCGGAAACCCGTCGTGGTCGACGCCCACGTGCACGCGGCGTCGGCGGACCGCGATCGCTACCCCCTCGCGCCCTCCGGCGTCGGCAGCACCTGGTTCCACGCGGACGACGTCGGTACGCGGGACCTGTCGACCGGGATGCGCGCGGGCGGGGTCGACCGCGCGGTGATCGTGCAGGCGGTGGGCGCGTACGGGTACGACTGCTCGTACGCGATCGACGCGGTGCGCGCCGACCCGGATCGCTTCGCCCTGGTCGGCGCGGTGGACATGGACTGCGCCCACCCCGTCGACGCGCTCGCGGCCCTCGCCCGCGACGCCGGTGAACTCCTGCGCGGCGTGCGGGCCTTCGGCGTGCACGGGCACCGGCCGCGCTGGCTGGAGGACGGGCGCGCGGACGAGGTGTGGGCACTGGCGGACGAGACGGGACTGACGATGGTCCCGGTGCTGTTCCCCGAGGCCCTTCCCCGGCTGGGCGCGGTGGTCGCCGCGCACCCCGACGTCCCGGTCGCGCTGGACCACTGCGGGTTCGCCGACCTGTCGGGCGGTGCGCCGTTCGCCTCCGCCGCCCCGCTGTTCGAACTCGCCGTTCTCCCGGCGGTGCGGGTCAAGGTGTCCACGCACGTGCTGAGACACGCGGCGGCCGAGGGTGATCCGGCCGATGTGGTGGACAAGCTCGCGGCCACCTTCGGCGCGGACCGGGTCATGTGGGGGTCGGACCACCCGCAGACCGTCGGCTCGACCTACCCGGAGATGGCCGCGCTGGGCCGGCACGCCGCACGCCGCCTCTCCCCCGCGGATCGAGCCGGCTTTCTCGGCCACACCGCACTCGACCTCTGGTGGAAAGCCTGATGACCCCTGTTCGGCCCTCCCCCTCGCTCGCGCATCCCGCCGCCGAACCCGGCGACCGGTCCGCCTCCCCGCCCACCGACCGGGTGATCGCCGTACTCGATCTGCTCTCGGCCCACCCGGGCCGCGAGTTCACCCTCACCGAGATCATCCGGCACAGCGGGATCAGCAAGGCGACCTGCCACGCGGTGGTACGCCGCCTGGCCGACGCGCACTACCTGCTGCACACGCCGACCGGGTACAGCCTGGGTCCGGCGCTGATCGCGGTCGGCCACGCGGCCGAGCGCTCCTTCCCGGCCGCCCGCGCCGCGCAGCACCATCTGGTGTCGTTGGCCGAGGAGTTCGGCGTGCCCTGTACCGCCGCGGTGCACGACGCCGAGACGATCACGGTGGTGGACGCGGCGGGGCCCGGGTCTGCGGGTGACGCCTCCGGGATCGGCCTGCGCATTCCGTTGGTGCCGCCGTACGGCGCGGTCCAGATCGCCTGGTCGGGCGAGGAGGCGATCCGCGCGTGGCTCGACCGGGCACCGCGCGCCGACGACGAGTTCCGGGGCCGGTTGATCGGCGTACTGGAGACCATCCGCCGTCGCGGCTACGACGTGCACCGCGAGAGCCAGGCGTCGATGCGCCTGCGCGATGCGCTGTACGGGCTGATGCGCGAGGACCTCTCCGCGGCCCAGCAGGATGCCGTCGCCCTGCTGTACACCGAGCTCAGCCACATCGATTCGTTGCCGGAGCGCCTGGACGACCGCGTCCGCTACGACGTGAACAGCATCTCCGCCCCGGCGTTCGACGCCCACGGACGCACCTCGGTGGTGCTGTCCCTGCTGATGGCCAAACCACTGCGAGGCACGGAGATCACCCGCGCCGGCAAGCGCCTGCTGGCCGCCGCCGCGGAGGTCACCGAGTCCACCGGCGGCCGCGCGCCCGAGAGCGGCGACGATCACCGGCGCGCCCGCGGATCGAAGTAGCGGCGCCGGCGGCTGCTCGGGTGGGCCCACCCCCCAGCGATCGTCGACGCGCAAGCGGCGGGTCAGTCCACGGTGAGTTCGGGGCGGTTGCGGGAGAGGAACGCGCCCTTGTCGGAGAGCACGAACTGGCCGGTGGTGTGGGCTGCGAAGTCGGAGACCAGCAGCAGTACGAGCCGGGCCATGTCCTGCGGATCGGACAGGCCGCCGAGCGGGATCGAGGTCTCCAGCGCGCGGCGGTACTCCGGGCTCAGCGCCGCTTCGACGTCGCGGGTCAACGTGGTGCCGGGCGCGACGGCGTTGACCCGGATGCCGAGCGGCGCCAGCTCGATCGCCAGGGTCCCGGTCAGGTGGTTGACCGCGGCCTTCGCCGCCGCGTACAGCGCGGTGAGCGGCGCCGGGCGGGTGGTCTCGCCCGAGCTGACGTTGACGATCACACCGCCGCGGCCGAGCACGCGGGCCTGGGCCTGGCAGGAGTACGCGGTGGCGAGCAGGTTCCCGGCGACCACGTCGCGCATCGCCTGCGGGGTCCAGTCCAGGAAGGGCACCGCCGGATGACCCGCCATCATGCCCACGTTGTTGACCGCGATGTGCAGGCCGCCGAGTTCGTCCGCGGCGGCCCGTACGGTGCGCTCGACGTCGTCCGGGATCGTCATGTCGCCGACCGGCGCGATCGCCCGGCGCCCGGTCGCGCGCACCAGCGCCGCGGTCTCCGCCGCGCCGTCGGCGTCGATGTCCACGACCGCGACGTCCGCGCCGGCACTCGCCAGCATGACCGCGACGGCCCGCCCGATCCCGGCCCCGGCACCGGTGATCAGGGCCGCACGGCCTGTCAGGTCGATCTCTACAGCCATCGGTTCCCCCTCCTGCGTGCCGTCCCGTGCACCGTGCGGAGCCGAGCACAGGGCTGCGCGCGAAGCCGCGCGCACGGCTGTGCGGGAGACCCGGCGTATGCGGGGCCGTTCACGAAGCGGTGGGCGTGGTCGTGGCCAGGAACAGCGCGTCGTCGACGGCTTCGGCGGCCATCGCGTCGAGTTCGGCGTCGGTCGAACCGCCCAGCGGGCCACGCACGGTGAGCACCCGCGCCTGTGGCAGTCCGTACAGCGAGCACACCTGGCGGGCGATCTCGGTGAAGCCCGCCGTGGCCAGGAGCAGGGTGGGGACGCCCAGTTGCTCCAGTTCGACGGTGTCGTGGCTGCTCCAGGACGTGCACGAGCCGCAGTCCGCGGAACCGGTGATCACCACGTCGGCGCACTCGAGGATGCGTTGCATCACCTCCGGTTCGGCGGGCAGCGCGGCACTGACCTTGGCAATCTCCAACGTGACGGTGGCGCCGGTGCGTTCGGCCAGCAGGCGGGCGATGCCGCCTTGGATGTGGCCGGCGTGCGGTTTGAGGTTGTCCAGGACCGCGATGCGCTTGCCGGTGAGGACGTCCAGGCCGGGTGCGAGCCGCTTGGCGGGTTCGCCGACGTGGCCGGTGGGGTCGATGATCGTGACGCTCATGGATGCGGCTCCGTGGGAAAGGCTCGGATGATCAGGCCAGCGGGACGGTGACGCTGCGGGTCAGACCCCAACTGGGCACGACCAGCGAGTGTTTGCCCGGGCCGCCGGCCACCAGGACGCGGATGTTGTCCGGGCTCTCGGTCATCGGCTGGAGGTCGTCGTCGCCGAGCGCGCGCATCCACGGACGCCACAGCGCGGCGGTGAAGTGTGCGCGGAAGTCGCCCGCGGGGCGGCGGGCCTTCTCGAACAGGTAGGCCTGCACGTCCTGGCGGGCCCAGCCCGCCGCCGCGAGCGTCGCGGCGTGTTCGGGGCCGACCACGACGAAGTACTCGGCACTGGAGACGACCGCGTTGTTCGTGCCGAACGTCGCCATGACACTGGCGGCCTTGTCCAGAATCGGCGCGGGGTTGTTCCGGGTCTCCATGTCGTGCACGTTGTGCGGGTTCTCCATGCCCGCGACGGTCACCGCGCTCGGCACGTCCAGGCCGAGCGAGCGCGGGTAGGTCGGCCACGGACTGGCCTCGGCGTTCTCCGCGAGGCAGAAGGTGTACTTGGACGGCTGGCCCTGGGTCGCCGCGTCGCCCAGACCCTCGTCGCCGACGCCCTTGGCGGTGCCGCCGCCGATGTGCATGAGCGCCAGGCGCACCGCACGGCCGAGGGTGGCGTTGGCGCGGTTGCCCGGGCCGAGGGTGCCGGTGCCGGCGTTGAAGCCGCAGCGGCGCACCGCTTCCCCGTGCACGACGACCATCACCGACACCGGGTGTGTGGTCGAGTTGACGCCACGCAGGTTGAACTCGGGCGCGCACATTCCCCGCACCGCGGCGACGAGCAGCGGCAGCGACCGTGGCGGGCATCCGGCCATCACCGCGTTCGCGGCCAGCACCCGCGCGGTCGCCTCGCCCAGGCGCGGCGGCAGGACGCCGATCACCTCGTCGGGGTCGCCGTCGTAGCCGGCCAGCATCGCGTCGACGCGTCCCGGGGTCGGCGCGACGATCGGAAGTCCGTCGCCCCATCCGCGTTCGGCGAGCAGCGCGTACAGGGACTCGGGGCTCTCGTCGGCCAGTGGGATCACCGCGGGAGCCGTGTCGCGGTCGGACGTTTCGGCGTCTGCTGCCATCGGATTCCTTCGTCGTGTGGCGAGGTCGCGGGCTCGACCCGGGCCCGGTCGCAGTGGCTCGGGGCGACACTCCCGCACAGGCGACGCGCACCCCGGGTGGCCACCGGCCGACCACCGCCGAAGGTAGGCGGACGACCCGTCACACACAAGAGAATCGTTCGAAAATCCGATGTGATCGTCCCAACTCTCGAACGGCGGGCGTCGACGGCGACGCACGGCGTCCGACTACGGGGCCGGGACAGGCCGGTCGCGTGGCACCCCGCGGGATCGGGAACGACGTGTATCCGGCCGCCGCCACGACGGTCGGCGCGATCTCGTCACCCTCGTCACCCTCGTCACTCTCGTCGACCGCGCGCCGCCGCCGCACCGAACCGCTCACGCCGGATGTCGACCCACGTACGCTGTCGGCCGCGCACCCGCGACCCGTCGACGACTCGGCAACGGACGACCCGTTCAGTCGAAGTCCCAGGCCTCCTCGATCGGCGCGGTTCCCTGCTCCGCCCAGATCGTCTTTCCGGACCGCTCGTAGCGGCTCCCCCACCTGCGGGTGAGTTGGGCCACCAGGAACAGACCGCGGCCGCCCTCGTCGGTGCTGTGCGCGCGGCGCAGGCGCGGTTGGGTGTTGCTGGGGTCGGAGACCTCGCAGATCAACACATCCCGGCTGCGGATCAACCGCAGTGTGATGGGGCCGCTTTCGCCGTAGCGGATCGCGTTGGTGACCAGTTCGCTGACGACCAGTTCGGTGGTGAACGCGAGGTGTTCCAGCCCCCAGGCCGCGAGTTGCCCGGTCGTCAGGTCGCGGGCCCGTGCCACATGCGCCGGATCGACGGGCAACTCCCAGACCACGCAATCCTCGTCGGGCAGCGGGCGGACCCGGGCCAGCAACAGGGTGGTGTCGTCGTCGCACGAGCCGACCACCGCCGGGTCGAGCAGGTCGCGCCCGATCTTCGCCAGATCCTGCCGCGGGGCGTCGGTGTGTTCGAGACGATCGAGGAGGCGCCGCATGCCCGCGCCGAGATCGTGGTCGGGCCCGCTGACCAGGCCGTCGCTGTACAGGATCAGTACGCTGCCCGGCGCCAATTCGATCTCGGCGATCTCGAACGGCATGCCGCCGACCCCCAGCGGCGGACCGGCCTCCAGTTCCACGAAGTGGGCACGTCCGTCGGGGGCGAGGACCACCGGCGGCGGATGCCCGGCGGACGCCATCCGGCAGCGGCCGGTCACGGGGTCGTACTCCGCGTACAGGCACGTTGCGCCGGACACCGCCTCGGCACCATGGGACCGGTTCGGGAACCGCTGGACCAGGTCGTCCACGTGTGTCAGCAGCTCGTCCGGCGGCAGGTCCATGTCGGCGAGCGCCTGGACGGCGGTACGCAGGCGCCCCATCGTCGCGCTGGCCTGCAGGCCGTGCCCGGTCACGTCACCGACGACGAAGGCCAGGCGCAGCGAGGACAACGGGATCGTGTCGTACCAGTCGCCCCCGATCCCGGCCGAGGAGGACGTGGGCAGGTAGGCCGCGAAGGTCTCGGCGGCCGGTTCGTCGCTGCCCTCCTCGGGCAGGAGGCTGCGTTGCAGGGCCAGCGCGACGTTGTGCTCCCGGGTGAAGCGGCGCGCGTTGTCCACGCTCAGCGCGGCACGCGAGGCGATCTCCTCGACCAGGCGGGCATCGTTCTCGTCGAACGGATCCGGGCGCTCGGTGCGCCACAGTTGCACGCTGCCGAGCGAGTGGCCGCGCGCGAACAGCGGTACGGCCAGCAGACTGTGCGCGTTCGCGGGCACCGAGGAGTCGCCCGGCAGCGGCTCGAGTCGCGGGATCAGCAGGGTGGCCCCGCCCTCCATGGCCCGAACCGAGGGGATGTCCGGCGGTACGGGCAGCCGTTCGCCGACCTGGACCAGTTCCCCGGGCCACGCGTCACCCACGAAGGCCACTCCGGCCCGGATCTCGGGCGTGTAGCCGGTCGTCGGGTCGACCGCGGGCTCTTCGCCGGCGACGACCGCCTCGGCGAGGTGCACGGCGGCGAGGTCCGCCAGTCGTGGCACCACCAGGTCCGCGAGCTGCTGGGCCGTTTGGGCGACATCCAGCGAGTCGCCGATGGTCTGGGCGGCCTCGCGGACCACCTCGAAGCGGGATTCGGAGCGCACCAGGTCGGTCATGTCGTTCACGGTGACGAGCAGGCCGAGGGTCGAGCCCGGCGCGCGCTCGATGCGCAGGATGCCGATGGTGAGGTGCAGCAGGTTCCCGCCCGCGGCACGTGCGGCGACCAACTGCCACCTGCGCAGGAGCGGCCCCGCCGGGGACAGCGCCCGCCCGAGCACAGGCACCAGGTATGCGAGGCCGAGGGCGGCGAAGACGGCGGCCATGTCGTCCCCGGGACCCATCGGGATCTGCGGAAAGCGCTCGGCGGTGGCGTTGGTGGCGACGACCCGCAGATCCGGATCCACCGCCGCGAGGAGCATCGCGCCCTGATCGAAGACGGCGTGCGCCAGCGGGCTCGCCCAGTCCGCGGGCAGCTCGAAGGGAAGCGCGCTGTGACCGTCTTCCGTCACCCGTCGATCCTTCCGGACTCCGAGGTCGATTTGCCCAGTATCACCCACGGGCGCCGACCCCACACACGGGTCCGTATCGAGGTGGATCGCGCCCACGACCGGAAACCGCACCACGCCCCGGAGGCCGTCAACTCGGATGGCGATGACGGATGGAGATGGCGGACGCCGGGGCGGGAGTCGGGGCCGAGCCCGAAACGAGCACGCGCCGGGGCCGCGCGCGCTCGCCCGGGCGGTGGAGCAGTTCCGCGTGCGCGATCCGGCGCAGCGCGGGGTCGTCGTCGGAAACGGCCAGGCCGGAACTCCTCGTCCGTGGGGAATGCGGCGACGGCCTACTCCCGGGCCCGTCTTGTTTCATGGCTATCATGGTTATGATGGCCTCACAAGATGTGACCCGCCCACCACCCGGCAGGCCGAGCCGACCAAGGGGCACGTGAGGATGCGATGCGCTACAGCTTCAACACCTTCAACCACTCGACCTACTACGGACTGCCGCCGTCCCTCCCGCGGCAGATCGCCGCCGCCGCGGCGGCCGGCTACGACCACATCGGGCTCGATCTCCTCTCCGTGCTCGCGCACGAACGCGAGGGTCTGCCGGTGAGCGAACTCGCCGCCCACCTGGGGCGGCACGATCTGCCCTGCCACGAGCTGGTCTCGTTGTCGATCTCCGCGGACGAGACCAGGACGCTGCGCAGCCTGGAACATGTCCTTCGGGTGGCGCGTGTACTGCGCCCGGAACAGGTGCTGTGTGTGGTCACCGGCGAGATCGACGAGGCGGTGGTGGCCAACACCGCCCGGTGCGCCGGATCCCTGGCCGAGGAAGGAGTCGGCCTGTCCGTGGAGTTCCTGCCCACCCGGCACGTCGACTCGATCCCCGAGGCGCTGCGCCTGTGGGAGCGGGTGGCGCATCCGAATCTGCGCCTGGTCGTGGAGAGTTGGCACTTCTTCCGGGGCCGAGCACGTGGGCGGACCTGGTCGCGCTGCCGCTCGATCGCATCGGCTTCGTGCAGTTCGCGGACGCACCCGCGCCGGTGACCGACGACACGCACCACGAGTCCATGCACCGCCGGGTCCTCCCCGGCCGAGGCGTCCTGGACCTGGACCGGTTCTGCGCGACGCTCGCGGCGAAGGGTTACGACGACGTGGTGAGCGTCGAACTGCTCGCCGACGACTGGCGCACCGCCGACCTGCACACGTTCGCCGAGGCCACCCTCGCCGCGACCCGCACGGCCTGGGAGACGGCGGCACACTCCGCGTAGGCACGGCCGGCGATACCCGAACAAGCCGGTCCCTTGAACGAAACAGTCGAGTCCGTAGTCACCGAAGTGGAGGAGTCGCCCATGTCAGCCGGCCGACAGAAGCCCGATCCCCAGTCCGCGACCGCGTCCACGCGCGACGGCCGATCCCCGGGCGGCGGTCCGGGCACGTTCGACGTCGTCGTGGTCGGCGCGGGCTCGGCCGGATGTGTCCTGGCCGCCCGATTGTCCGAGCGACCGGATCGTACGGTCCTGCTGGTCGAGGCCGGTCCCGACCATCGCGTCGACACGATGCCGGACGAACTGCGGCATCTGTCGCGGCCGGTGGCCTGGCCGTACAACTGGGGCGACAAGGTCGCCTCGACCGCGGGGCGCATGCTCAACTACGCACGCGGGCGCGGTGTCGGGGGCTCGTCGGCGACCAACGGCGCGGTGGCGATGCGCCCGGAGCCGGAGGACTTCGCGTCCTGGCCGGAGGGAATGCGGTGGGAGCGAATGTTGCCCTACCTCAACCGGATCGAAGACGACCTGGACTTCGGCGACGACCCCCACCACGGCAACGCCGGACCGATCCCGATCGTGCGGCACCCGGAGGCCGAATGGAGCCCGTTGCAGCGTGGCTTCGTCGACGGATGCCTGGCCGAGGGACTGCCGTTGTGCGCCGACCACAGCCGTCCGGGATCGACCGGGGTCGGCCCGATCCCGATGAACCGGCGCGGCACCCGACGCGTGTCGAACACGGTCGCCTACCTCGACCCGGCACGCGCCCGCCCGAATCTGACCGTACGCGGCGATGCCCACGTACGGCGCGTCCTGCTCACCGGCGGCCGCGCGGTCGGCATCGAACTGGCCGACGGCGAACGCATATACGCGGGCCGGGTCGTGCTGTCCGCGGGCGTCGTGCAGAACCCGCTGTTGTTGTGGCGCTCCGGTGTGGGACCGGCGCACGGCGTCTCCGGGCTGGGCATCGAGCCGGTGCACGAACTCCCGGCCGTCGGCGCAGGCTTGAGCGATCACATGGTGGTGTCCTATCGGGCGGCGGTCCGACCGGACGCGGTGCCCGACGGTGGACCCACGCTACAGACGATCGCCCGCGCCACGGCCTGTCCGGACCAGGGACGCACCCACGACCTCCAGTTGACCCCCGTGGCCCGGCGCAATCCGGACGGCACGCGGGAGATCGAGATCAGCGTCGCCCTGCAACTGCCCAACGGCTTCGGCTCGATCGTCCCCACCGGCGCCGCGCCGGATGCCCCGGCCCGGATCTCCTGGCCGTTCACCACCGACCGCGACAACCTGGAACGGTTGGCGATCGGGGTGCGCCTGGCCGCGCGCGTCGTGGCCGCCTCCGGCCTCGCGCTCGCTCCGGACGCCGTGTCGCGGGTGTCGGACATGCCCGACGATGTGCTGTGCCTGTCCTTCGCCGCCTCGCACTACGCCTTCTACCACGGCGTCGGCACCTGCCGGATCGGCACCGATCCGGCGGCCGGCGTGGTCGACGCGGAGCTGCGCGTGCACGGCCTGAGCGGCCTGCACATCGTGGACGCCTCGGTCGTGCCGACCGTGCCACGCGCCAACACCCACCTGCTGGCGACCGCACTGGGCGAGCTGGGCGCGGAGTTGATCGCGGCGGCCGACTAGCGCGACGGCGGCGTCGCGGATCAACCGCGGAGCGGCCGCGGGCCGGCTGCGGGCCGGCACAACTCCGGCGCCCGGCGTCGGTCACCCGTGCCTGGTCGGGTGACCGACGTCCGCGGGCCGGCGGGCTCCGATCGGCTTCGCGCGGGTCGCGCCGGATCAGCGCTCCGCCGGTGGGGTGAACGCTGCGACGAACTCCTCGACATGCTCGTGGTGTTGATCAGCCGGCGCGGGCGGCGATGGTCATGGAGTGCGCCATCCGGTGTGGCGTCCGGGTACGGGTCCGCACCGGTCCGCGGGTGCGGGTGCCGTCCGCGCCGGATCGCGTCGAGGTGCGGCACCGGGTTCGGCTCTCGTGACGCCATCGGCCGGGGCCGAAGGCGGGGCGGAGAGTGGGGCCGGGGGCGCGTCCCCGGGCTGCGGGCTCATCAACCGCAGTTGCAGGGTGATCGCGAAGCGCGCCGACGGATCCTGGAGGTCGATCCGGCCGACCTCGGCCATCCGACGCATCCGGTACCGGAAGGTGTTGGCGTGCACGAACATGCTCGCCGAAGCGGAGGTCACGTCGCCGAACGCGTCCAGCCACGCCCGCAGCGTGTCGACCAGGTTGGTGTTGTGCTTGGCGTCGTAGGCGACGAGCCGGGCGAGCGGACCGACGAGTTCGTCGCCGTTGGCCGCGGCGAGGTCGCGAATCTCCAGGAGCAGCGCGTCGATGTAGACGTCGGTGATCGAGGCGACCCGCTGCTTCACCTGCCCGCCGCCCAGCACCCGCAGCGCGCGGTCCGCGTTCGTGCGTGAGCGCCGCAGTGCGGTGGGTTCGTGCGCGATCGTCCCGATGCCGATCAGCGCCTTGACCCGGTCGCCGGTGCGGTCGAGGAAGTTCGTGGCGATCTGCACCGCGCGCTCGCACGCGGCGGCCGGGTCGCCGGGGGCCGGGAGGACGGCGTAGGCGGTGTCGCCCAGGAGGGCGACGGCCGAGCGCGGTTGCACGGCGTTGAGGTGGATCGCGAGGGCCGCGGTCAAGCGTTGGTGTTCGGCCGTCGACTGGGTGTGGTCCTCGCCGTGGCCGCGGGCCAGGCCCAGCGCCAGCACCACCGTGGGCTCGTACCCCAGTCCCAGGCGGGCGAGTGCGTCGACGGCGCCGGGGCCGCCCTCCAGCACGGTGGTGACCAGGTCCGCGCGCAACCGGTTTTCGGCGTCGGTACCGGCCCGGTGCCGCAACAGGTGCAGGGCCACCAGCTTGGATGCCTCCACGAAGGCCCCGGCGCGTTCGGGGCTGAGGGGCTCCCGGACGGCGGCCCACATCGAACCGAGGATCTCGTCGCCCGCCCGAACAACGATCGCGGTACGGGCGAGCGCGGCCTCGCCGGCAAGGATCACCGGGGGGATGAACATCGGCTCCCGGCTGCGGTACAGCTCCTTGAAGACGCCGCGCTCCTCGAAAATGCGCAGGTATGTGTCGGGTACTCGGCGAGCCAGGATGGTCGCCACGCGCGAGGGATCGGCCTCGTCCTGGCGGCCGGAGAAGGCGAGGATGTGCGAGCGGCGGTCCTCGATGGTGATCGGGGCGTCGAGGAGCGTGGCCACGGCATTCGCCAGGGCGAACAGGTCGCCGGAGGGCACGCCGCCCAGGGTCTGCGTGCCGGCTTCGCCGACATCGCCTTCGGTGAGCAACGTACGGAGCATCGCCGCGAGTTGCGCCCAGGACGCCCCCCGAGTCAAGGCCAGCAGCGCCACCCCCGCCCCGGCGGCGGCGCGCTCGACCGCGGCGTCGGGCTCGACCGGCCCGCGCACGATCAGGGCGGCGACGCCGTGGGCGCCCAACGTGCGCAGGAGGCCGGCGATCTCGGCGTGCCCGTGCACGGCGGCGCCGAGGACGACCGCGTGCGGTGGGTACTGCGGTTCGTCGTACGGGTCGTGGATGACCACCCCGCCGATCTCCTCCACGGCGTCCGCGTCACCGTGGATCAGGTCGAGGAGTGTGGAGCCGAAGTCCTCCAGCACCCGACCGAGGCTTCTGCGGGGATGGGTCGTCACGTGGGGGTCACCTCTGTGGAGTCGAACCGATTCGGTCCTCCGATGGGCTGCGCGGGGACCAGAATAGGCACAGCCGTGGCGAACGATGTCGCAGGTCACGGAGGCGCACTCGGTCGATCACCGAGCGTGTGACAAGGGCAACCGATCGCATGCCTCTCGGCGCGCGCGCCCGTACGCCGGTCCGGGCACGGACGGTCAGGACAGGCGGGCGACGACCTTGTCGGCGCACTCGCGCTTGAAGCGCAACGGCTCCGGGACGAACCGGGCGACGATGACGTTGTCGATGCCCGACTCCTCGATCTCGGCGAGGCGCTCGGCGCAGTACCGGATGGGGCCGGCCACGGTGGAGTGTCCGGCGAGCCAACCGGTGAGGCCCACCTCGTCCACGAGCGCCGCGTTGTGACCGGCGGTCTCCGGCGACGCGTGGTGCGCCGAGTCGTAGCGGCGCTTGGGACCCTGCGCACCCGGCTCGCGCATCACGGCAGTTGGGACCGCACCGCGACCGCGCTGGGCCTGCACCGCAACACCGTGCGCCGGCGCGTCGCCAGGATCGGCGAGCCGTTGGATCTGGACCTGGGGGACGCGGACGTGCGGATGGAGTTGTGGTTCGCGTTGCGTTGGCTGCCGGGCGAACGACCGGGCGCAGAACCGGCGGATCCGTCGTCGGCGCGGCCGGACGCGCCATAGCCGAACGCGGAGCGGAGTGGCCGAACGCGGAGTGGCCCGCCGCGAGCCGACAGGGCTCCCGACGGGCGGGTCGACTCCGAGGACCGGTCAGCCGGTCGCGCGAGGTCGGGCGCGTACGACGGCGTCCGCTCCGTCCAGGTGGGTCTTGCTGCGCTCGATCGCCTGCTGTTCGGCGTCGAGGTCGAGGCCCCGGGTGGTGATCCAATAGGCCGTGCCGGAGACGACCAGTCCGACGACGAAGGCGATGTCCGCGCCGTCGAGGGTGTCGACCATGGGGCCGGTGTAGAAGCCGGTGACCATGAACGGCACCAGGGCGGCGACGCCCAGCGCGTAGGAGAGCAGGCCGCGGCTGCCCCAGCGTCCGTAGATGCTGTCGGGGCTGAAGATCTCGGTGATCGCGTAGTGGCCTCGACGCACGAAGTAGTAGTCGATCAGGTTGACCGCGGTCCACGGCGCCAGGACGTAGAGGATCAGGGTGATGAAGTCGTTGAAGCTGCCGAGGTACTTCGACGGCAGGCCCTCGGCCACCGCGAGTGCGAGCGTCGCGCCGGCGAGGATGCCGGTGACGCGGGTGCGCACCGTCAGCGCGACGGGGCGGAAGGCCTGCACGATGCTCAGGCCCGAGAGCATCGCGCCGTAGAGGTTGACGCCCATGATGGCGATCGCGCTGGGCACCAGGACGGCGACGACGGCGGTCTTGCCGAAGCCGTCGAACAGGGTGTCGCCGATGTCCTGAAGGTTGACCAGCGCGTCGGGCACCGGCACGGAGCCGGCGATGAAGTTGCCGAGCACCATGAGCCAGATCGCGGACAGCGCGGCCCCGGCGTACGTCCAGCCGATCACCCCGCGTTCGGAGGTGTCCGCGGGCAGGTATCTGGAGTAGTCGGAGACGTAGACGGCGTACCCGAGTTGGTAGCCGGCCGCGGCGACGAACTGGGCGAGTGCCGCGGCGGGGGTGAAGGCGGAGTCGTGCGGGACGGGGTGCGGCTCCAGGTGCGTCAGCGCCAGCACGGTGAGGACCGCGAACACCGGGACGACCAGGTACGGCAGCAGCCGCAGCACGGCGTGCAGCAGGTCGTAGCCGACGATGGCCACGGTCGCCGCGAGCACGACGATGACGGCCGCCCACAGCGTCCCCGAGCCGGGCAGCACCGATTCGAGCACCTGGGAGGCCAACAGCACGCCGAACGCGCTGAAGCCGATGTACACGCAGATGACCGCGAGCATCGGCACCAACGCGCCCCGGGTGCCGAACTGGGCGCGCGACTGGATCATCTGGGGCAGGCCCATGGTGGGCCCCTGGTTCGCGTGGAACGCCATGAAGCAGGTGCCGAACAGGACGCCGAGTACGGTGGCGGCGATCGACCATCCGATCGACAGTCCCATGACCGGTCCCGCGAAGCCGACCACCATCGTGGTCGGCACGAACTGCCCGGTGAACCAGAACGGCGCCTGGTGCCAGGCACGGCCGTGCCGCTCGGACTGCGGGATGTAGTCGATCGAACGCGTTTCCAACACCGGGCCGCGGGCGGTCCCGGTTGCTGCTGCCTGCCGGCCTGTCACCGCGCCTGACTGGTCAGCCATGTGCCCTCCTTCATGTGGCGCAAAACATACACTTTTCCTGTAGGTTTGTCTGCGCAATGGGTGGTTTTGCGGTGAAGACGTGATGCGGCGCGGTCCCCGATCCCCGCGCCGACGGGTCGCGTACGAACCCGTCGACCTCCCGGCGCCGGCGGGACCCGGGCGGGTCCGGCGGCGCCTGATCGTGCGCATCCGACCGCGAGGGTCGGGTTCCGGTCAGTCGCGCGGTTGCCCGGCACGCTCCGATGCCGTCGTCGGCGGCGTCCGTGGTGTCCGCGTCTCGGATCCCTCCCGGGCGCCGGTGCCCGCCACGAAGTCGGCGAACCCGGCCATCGCGCGGGCGAAGGTCCGCGCGGCCGTGGCCAGGTCCTCGATCTCCACCCACTCGTCGGCGCCGTGCGCCTGCCGGATCGACCCCGGCCCGTAGACGACGGTGGGAATCGCGAGTCGGTTGCGCAGGAAGCGCGCGTCGGAGCCGAGGAACAGCCCGACGAAGCCCCCGTCCTCCCACGCCTCGCCGGGACGGCACCTGTCGACGAAGTCCGCGAAGGGGTGCGGCAGCGGCAGTTCGGACGCCTCGCAGAAGAACGTCGGGACCACGCGGTAGTCGACATCCGGGCAGGCCGCGTCGATCGTGCGGACGATCGAGGCGTACACGTCGTCGGCCGTCTCCCCCGGCAGCGTGCGCCGGTCGATGGTCAGCACGCAGTTCGGCGCGATCACATTGGCGGCGACTCCGCCGCGCACCATCGCCACATTGCACGTCGGGCTGCCCAGCAGCGGATGCGGGACGTCGTGGAACCGGGCCAGATGCAGGGCGGTGGTGACGCGGGCCGCGTCCGCGACCGCCGAGCGTCCCCGCGCCGGGTCGCCACCGTGCCCGGCCGTGCCCGACACCTCGATCCGGGCCTGCCAGGAGCCGCGTTCGGCCACGGCCGGCCGCAGGTCGGTCGGCTCGGGAACGATGCACGCGTCGGCCCGGACCACACCGGCGGCCACGAGTTCCTCCGTCCCGTGCACGCCGCCGGTCTCCTCGTCGGCGACGAGGTGGAAGACGATGTCGGCGCCGAGGTCGATGCCGGCGTCGACGCACGCGCGCAACCCCTCGATCGCCGCGGCGATGCCGCCCTTCATGTCCGCCGCACCGCGCCCGATCAGGCGCCCGTCGCGCACGACACCCTCGAAGGGGGGCACCGTCCAGTCCGACTCGGCCACCGGTACGACGTCCACGTGGCCGTTGATCAGCAGTGTCGGGCGGCCCGGCGCGGCGCGGCCGTAGCCGGCGAGCACCGAGGGCCGCCCGGATCGCGACGTGAACACCTCGGTGGCACAA
This sequence comes from Embleya sp. NPDC025285, assembly GCF_055558835.1. Classification (NCBI taxonomy): domain Bacteria; kingdom Bacillati; phylum Actinomycetota; class Actinomycetes; order Kitasatosporales; family Streptomycetaceae; genus Embleya; species Embleya sp. NPDC025285. The sequence goes on along the minus strand of NZ_JBVHLU010000118.1, from coordinate 11,229 downwards.
CCGATCGCACCCAGCAGTTCCACCAACGCGGGCACGGCCGCGGACTCCCTGCCGGGCGGGTTCCGGGTGTCGATGCGCACCAGTTCGGCCGCCGTCTCACGCACCCGGTCGACCCGCACGAACGTGTCCACCGCGGGGCGCGGGCGGTTCGCGTCGAACCCCCCGGGCCGGGCCGGCCTCATGACCGCACCTCGACCGTCGGCAGGATCCCGACCCGCTGGAGACCACGCGCAAACTCGGCCAACTGCGGCCGATCGGCCGCGAGTTCCGCGAGCAGCGCGCCGCCGGCCGTGCTCTCGCCGCAGCGCAGCAGGATGACCGCCCGCCACAGGTCCGCCTCGCGGTTGGCGCCCAGGCCGGACGCGGCGCCCGCGAGCGCCTCGACCATCCCCCGGGCATCGGCGTCGGTGATCCGCGACGCGTCGCCGATCACCAGCGGCGGGGCGAACAACGCGGCTCCGATCGCCCGGAAGCCCTCGTGTACGGGCAACAGGCGCCGCAACTCACCCACCGGGTCGGCGTGGTCGTCGACCCGGATGTCGGCGAGCACGTGCCGCCAGGGCCGCTCGCCGCGTACGCCGTTCACCACCTTCAGGACCGCCGACTGCGATCCCCTCGCGTCACCGCCGGCGCGTTCGCCCGCCTGGAGCGCGGACACCAGGCGCCGGGCGTGCGCCGTTCCCGGGTCGTGGTGGGCGGCCGTCAATACGGCGGCGCACACGCCGTCCGAGGCCAGCATGTTTCCGGCGACGGCCACACCTTCGCCGCGTGCGACGCCGGCGTGCGGCGCACACCGGTCACCCGTGAAGCAGGCGTAGCCGCCGCCGGCGTCCATGACGATGGCCTGCCGGTAGTCGGCCAGCGGATCACTCGCGGTCAACGTCGCCAGCACGTCGTCGGGCGCCGCCCCCGCGCGCAACATCGCCAGCCCCTCGTGCGGCCAGTCGGTGTTGGCAAAGGCCTGGCTGACCACCACGCCCACGCCGGCCTCGGCGTCGCCGACCACCGAACCCACGGCGAAGAAGTGCGACTGCGCCGCGAATCCGAGGGAACCGTCGTGTGGATCGAAGCTCACTATCGAATAGGTCATCGGTGTCTCCCATCGCTGGTGTGTGCTGTACCGGCGTGCCGGCCCCGCTGTCGGGGCCGACCACCACCCGATGCCGTACGGCGCGCCGGCCCCGAACCCCGGGGCCGACCACCACCCGATCTCGAAGCGCCGTCGCACCGCTCCCGGCCGCGACGGGCGGGCGCGCCGGGCGCCCGTCGGGCCCTCGAACGCCGGGCGGGCCGAGGGATCCCGCCCGAGTGATTCGTGTCCCGGGGCCGAACCGAAGCCCCCTGAACCGGGTTCCGTACCCGGGTCCGGCCGGCCCGGCCCCGCGACATCTCACCCCGCGGAGCGAACCGCCCGGACACGGGGCAGGAGTTCGCGCGCGAGCAGGTCGACCTGCGCCTCGGCGTCCTGGTCGGGCAGCGGACACAGCGCCACGCAGTGCGCTCCCGCCTCGGCCAGCAGCGCGATCCTGCAGGCGCAGTCATCGGGCGTGCCCACGACCGCCAGTTCGTCGATCCACGCGTCCGGAATCGCCCGCACGGCGTCGTCGAAGTTCAGCGCGGCCAGGGCCTCGGCCGCGTCCGCGATCCCGTGCGCCTCGGTCATCGGGTTGCGTGGTCCGGCCAGCAGGTAGAGGCCGAACAGTTCGCGCAACCGCTCGCGGGCGACGGCGGCATCGGCGTCGACGGAGCACAGGACGTACGCCACCAGGTCGTGCGCGGAACCGGCGCCGCCGCCTGCCACGGCATCGGCCGCCCACTTGACGTATTCCGTTCCCGCGAGCACCGAGAGCACGGTCCCGTCGGCGGACCCGCCCGACATGGCGAGCGCCTTCGGCCCGCCCACACCCGCCAGGATCGGCGGCACCACCGCGGGCGGATGGGCCAGTCGCACCTCCCGGGCCTGGTACGAGGACGCCTCGACGGTCAACGTCTCCCCGGCGAGGAGGGTACGCAGCCCGGCGATCACGTCCCGCACCGAGGACAGCGGCTTCCTCGATCGGATCGCCATCTGGTCCAGCCAGTCCGGCACACCCGCGCCGACGCCGGCCTTGAGCCGCCCCGGGTACAGCCCGGCGAGGGTGGCCAACTCCATGGCCAGGAGCGCGGGATGACGTGAGGTGGTGGGCACGATGCCGATCCCGACCGGGAGTTCGGTGGCGGCCAGGACGGCGCCGGCCGAGGCGATCGCGCCGGTGTAGAAGTAGTCCTCGCCGACCCACAGTTCGTCGAAGCCGCCGCGTTCGGCGGCCTTGGCCGCCGCGACGATCTCGGCCGGACGTTGCGAACTGCCGAGCACGAGTGCGATGCGCGGGGATCCTTGGGCCGTGCGCGCGGAACCGTCGGCGATACCCATGCTCAGACTCCCTTCGGGAGCGGGTTCCACGGGACCCAGCCCAGGCCGCGGCTGTGGGTGGAGTCGTCGAAACCGGGCCGGGTCTCGTCCAGGTCGGGCAGCGCGGTGATGTGGGTGTGCCACATGCGCCACTCGGGTGCGCCCTGCCCGTTGTCGCGGTGGTAGATCTCGGTGGCCCGTCCCACCGTCGCCTCGACCGAGTCCGCGGTCCACTCCCCGCCGTCGAGCATCTCCGCCTCGACGGTGAACTCGCAGGCCAGCCAAGCGGTGTCGCCGCGAACCTCCAGCCGCATGATCCGCGTCGTCAGGCCGCCCGTCTGGGCGATGATCTCGCGGTACCACTTCCACAGCGCGACCTTCTCGGTCATGTTGAAGTACGGGTGTCCGTTGAAGTTGAACATCAGGTACTCGTCGCCCGGGGACGGGAACACCTCGACCATGCGGTCGATGTCCCAGCCGATGTTGGATTCCCACCACTGCGTGTGGAGCCTGCGGATCTCGGCGATGTCCGCTGCGGGCGCCGTGCGCTCGGCGAACGTGGTTTCGGTCATGATCGGCTTCCTGTTCCGGTGGTGGGACGTCGATGGGGGGTGCGGTCGGGCCGCGTTCCCTCGACGAGTGATCCGAGGTAGGCCGCGACCCGGGCGGGGGCGGTGTACATCGGCAGGTGTCCGTGTCCGACGATGACCGCGAGCCGGCCGCCGGTGAGTTCCGCGAACGCGCGGGAGTCCCGGACGGGGCAGCCCACGTCCCGGTCCCCGACGATCGCGAGGGTCGGGCAGCGCAGTCGGGGCGCCGCGCGCAGGCCCGCGGCCACGGCGGCGGCCGTCCAGACGCGCGCCGCCTCCTCGTCGGAGTTGACGCTGATGTCGGCGGCGACGGCGGCGACCAGGGCGGCGTCCATACCGGCCTCACTCGCCAGGATGTCCAGCACCGCCGCCCGGGTGCCCTTGGCGGCGACGGCCGCCAGGAACGCGTGCGAGTCGGCCGGATCGGCCGCGCGGAAGGCGCCGCCGACCGTGGTGACGCTGCGGACCCGATCCGGGTGTGCCGCGGCGAGTTCCACCGCGACGGCCGCGCCGACCGAGGCGCCCACCAGGTGCACGTCCGCGACCTCGGCGGCGTCGAGCAGTTCGACGCACTCGCGCAGCCACCGGTCGACACCGTAGGTGTCGTGGCGCACCGAGGACCCGTGCCCGGACAGGTCGATCGCCAGGCACGTCCACTCGGCCGGCACCGCCGCCAGCACCGCCTGCCAGCATCTGGCCTGGAGGTTGGCCGGGTGGACGAAGAGCACCGTCGGGGAGCCGGCCGCTCCGCCCCGCCGCGACAACGCCGACCCCGAGCCTGCTCCGAAGAAGATGCGATCCACGGATGACATTGGGCTCCCCTCTCCGCTTGGGGCGCCATAGTTACAGTAACAATGTAAGTTTGTCGAGACTCCCGACCCGGGCCGTCCTAGACTCCGAGCATGAGTTGGCGAAGCATTGGCGATGTCGCCGCCGAGGTCGGGGTCAGTCCCCAGACCCTGCGGGCGTGGGAGAAACAAGACCTGCTCGTGCCGGACAGAACGGCCGGCGGGCAACGCCGCTACGGCCCCGAGCACGTGAGCCGGGCGCGCCGGATCGCCGACCTGCGGCAGCGACACGGCTGGAACCCCGCGGCGATTCGCACCTCGCTGAGCAGCCCCGACAGCCCGGCTCCCACAAACGAGGCCGCCGACGGCGGTCGGCTCCGACGCGCGCGCCTGGCGAGTGGCCTCTCGCTCAAGGAACTCGCGGCGATGACGGACACGTCGGTGTCCCACCTGTCCTCGATCGAACGCAGCGTCGAACGGGCCTCGACCCAGTTGATCGCGCGCATCACCGACGCGCTCGGCGTTCCCATGAGCAGCCTCGCGTCCTTCACCAAGACGAACGCGAGCGTCGTACGCGCCGACGAGCGGGCCACCGTGGTCCTCGAGGGCGGCGTCCAGTGGGAGGAACTCCTCCTCCCCGGCCACGATCTCGAACCGGCCCTGCTGTCCATTCCGCCGCGCGGCTCCAGCGGCGGCCCCTACTCCCGGCCCGGGGAGACCTTCGCCTTCCTGATGTCCGGGTCCCTGCGCTTCCGGGTGGGAGGCGGGCTCGGCGACCACGCGCAGGTCGCGGAGCCGATAGACGTCGCCGAGGGCGACTCGGTCTCCTTCCCGTCCCGGACCCTGATCTCCTGGGAGAACGTCGGCCGCAAGACGGTGCGCGCGATCTGGATCGAGGTGCTCTCCCCCAAGGCCTGGTCGGACCCGATGACCAAGCGCATCATTCGCGCGGCGTCCGGGTTCACCGCACCGGACACCCCCGCCGCGCCCGACCCCGCCCCCGGCGAACCGTCCTAGCGAGCGGGGACGTCCGGGATCCGGAGGCGGGCGCGGCCACCGCCTCGGCCGTCATCCGGGCCACCGCCCCGGGCGCGGCAACCGCCCCCGGCAACCGCCTCGGCCGTCATCCCGGGCACCGCCACCGCCACCGCCCCCGGCGACGGCGGTGCGCGCCGGGAGGCACCACGACGTCAGCCGCCGAGCAGCCGCCGCTTGGCCCGGGCGAACTCCTCGTCGGTCAGGGCGCCGTGGCGGTGCAGCACGACCAGACGTTCGATCCGGTCGAGCAGCAGCGGCTCCTCCTGCGGCCGGCCGGGCGTTCCCGCCCGGTCGAGGGCCCGCTCCGCACTCGCGGCGGCGGCGACGGCGTCGCGCAGCCGTGCGGCGAAGGTCGCGACCTCGGCGACGTTCTCCCAAGCGTGGTCACCACCGACGGCGGTGACCTTGACGATGTTCCCGGTGAGCCGGGACCGGCCCACCTCGACCTCGGCGATGCCCGCCAACGGCACCGCCACCGTGGGTCTGCCCTCCTTGGTGTAGACCAGCCGGCGCGTGGTGAGCACCAGGGTTCCGTTGGTCCACTCCTGACGGGCCCGCGCGGAGGTCACCAGCAGCGGGACCTCGCCGGGCACGGCGGTCTCGGCGATGTCGCGCGTCATGGAGTTCGCGCCGCCGAGCCGGTCGAGCGCGATATCTGCGAGGTCTCCCCAGTCCATCTTTCCAGCACCTCATTGTTCATCGAATTCCGTTACTGACAAGAGACGTTCGCGACCGTTCCCCGAGCCCGGCCGCCACCCCGGGACGGACCCGCGCGGCACCCGGTCGCGCAGGGATCGGTTCGTGCCGGCCACGGGCCCCGGACGCGTGGACGGCGCGGCCGGGGCACGAGTCGCCCGGTCCGAGGAGCGGGTCGCCGGGTCGGAGAAAGCGCGTCGCCGAGTCCGAGGCGGCACGGCCGAGGCGGCGCCGCGCGTGCGACACGCCGCGTCTAATCGGTACGCAGCGCCGTGAGCACGTCGAGCCTCGCGGCGCGCCGGGCGGGCCAGGCCGCCGCGAGCACGCCCACGATCGCGGCCAGGACCAGGAAAATCAGCACCCGGTCCCACGGAACGACCACCGTGAGGTCCTTGGTGGAGCGGGCCATGCCCTTGACGCCGCCCACCCCGGCGATCAGCCCGAGCACGACGCCCAGCAGGCCACCGAAGACCGAGATGATCAGGGACTCCAGCCGGATCACCCGTCGCGTGCGCCGCCGGTCGAGCCCGATGGCCCGCATCATGCCGATCTCGCGGGTGCGTTCGAACACCGACATGGCCAGCGTGTTGACCACGCCGAGCACCGCGATGACGATCGCCATCGACAACAACCCGTAGACGATGTCGAGCATGACGTCGAAGAGCTTGTTGAAGTCCTTGCGCACCTCCTTCGCCGTCTGCACATTGACCGCCGGGCTGTTGCCGACCGCTTTGCGCAACGCGTCCCGCATGCCGTCCTTGGACCGCGGCGCGACCTTGGCGAGCACGAAGTCGTCGCCGACGACGTCCACATGTGGGGTCAGCGTCTGCAGCGACACGGTCAGGGCACCGAGCAGCGGTGCCTCGTCGTAGATTCCACCGATGGCCAATCGGGCGCGCTCGCCGTCCGGGAAGGTGACGGAAACCGAGGTTCCCACCCGCCACTTGCGCTCGTCGGCGGTCTGCTTCGAGACCAACAACCCGCTGGACAACGACTGCGGGCCGCCCTGGGTGAACGTGGTCGCAAGCACCGAGAACGCGCTCGCCGGGTCGACCGCGGTGATCCCGTGTTCCTTGCCGTCGACGGTCGCCCGCGCCTCGCGGACCGGACTGACGGCGGTCACCCCCGGCACCTTGGCGACCGCGGCGGCGATCTCCGGCGCCAGACTCTGCCCGTCCGCCGACGAACTGAGCACGAACTCGGCGGTGATGCCCTTCGAGAGGGTGCGGTCGACCAGGTGCTTGAGCGAGGTACCGAAGATCGTCAGCGAGGTGACCAGCACCATGCCGATCATCAGCGCGGACGCGGTGGCGGCGGTGCGGCGCGGGTTGCGGGCCGCGTTCTGATACGCGAGCCGGCCCTCCACCGGGTGGATCCGCCGCAGCAGCGCGCCGAACACGCGCACCGCGGGCGCGGCGAGCAGGGGCGTGAGCACGATGACGCCGATCAGGACGATGCCCGCGCCGCCCATCACGGTGAACACCTTGGCGTTGCCGGTCGCCGAGCCCTTGATGCCGGCGAGCAGGACGGCGCCGCCGAGTACGAGGGTCAGCGCGCCCGCGATGTTGCGCCGGCGCAGGCTCGACGTACTGGGCGGCAGGTTTGTGCGCAACGCCGCGACGGGCGGGATCTTGGCGGCCCGACGCACCGGCAGCCACGCGGCGACCAGCGTGACGCCGATGCCGACGAGCAGGCTCCACAGCGCGGTCGTGCCGGCGACGACGGTCGGACCGGGCGTGAGGTTGGCCCCGACACCGTTGAGGACGTCGCGCAGGCCGATCGCGAGCCCGATGCCGATCACGAACCCGCCGAGTCCGGCGACCACGCCCACCGCGAGGGCCTCGAACATCACCGAGCGGGTCACCTGCCTGCGGGTGGCACCGATGGCGCGCAACAGCGCGAGTTCGCGGGTGCGTTGCGCAACGAGCATCGCGAAGGTGTTGGCGATGATGAAGCTGCCGACGAACAGTGCGATGCCGGCGAACACCAGGAGCAGCGTGCGCAGCGACGCGATCTCCTTGTTCACCCTGTTCCGGTCGTCCTGACGCAGCTTGTCACCGGTCAGTGCCTCGGCACCGCCGGGAAGCAACGGGGCCGCCGCCGCGCGCAGTTGCTCCTGAGAGGTGCCCGGTCGTGCGTTCAGGCGCAGTTCGCCGTAGACGCCGGGTTCCAGGTAGAGCTCCTGCGCGGTGGCGGTGTCCAGGAGGGTGAGCGTGCCGCCGGCCTCGACCGCGGCGCTGTCGGTGGTGAAGACGCCGACCACGGTCTGATCCAGCACGGGTCCGCGCGCTACGATCCGGATCCGGTCGCCGACCTTGTACCCGGCGGCCTCGGCGGTCCGCTCGTCGAGCGCCGCCTCGCCCGCCTTGACGGGCAGGCGTCCGGTGATCAGCGGGTATCTGGGGTCCTTGCCGTCCGGACCGGGCACCGCGTTGGCGCCGATCGCGCTCGTCTTCTTGCGGACGAGCGCGCCGGCGCGGTCGACCACGGCGGTGAAGCCGGTGACGTGACCGGTGACCGAGGCGGTGCCGGGCAGCGCACGGAGCCTGGCCGCGAGCGACTCGTCCAGGGGCGGGATCTGGAGGTGGTCGACGGCGTGCTTGGTGCCGCGGACGTCGACCGATATGCCGCGGTGTTCGCGCAGCGCGGCGTCCGTCATGGCCTGCTTGAGCGTGTCGCCGAAGACCAGGACGGCCGACACGAACGCGACGCCGAAGACGACGGCGAGCGCGGTGAGGGCGAGGCGCACCTTGTAGGCGACGAGGTTGCGCAGGGAAGTGCGAAGCACGGTCGCGTCCTTCAGAGGGGGAGGGCGGAGACGGCGGGCACGGCTTCGTCCGGTTTCCGGTTGAACCGGCGCATGCGCTCCAGCACCCGGTCGGAGGTGGGCTGGGCCATGTCGTCGACGATGCGGCCGTCGGCCAGGAACAGCACCCGGTCGGCGTACGACGCGGCGACCGCGTCGTGGGTGACCATCACGATGGTCCGACCGGATTCGGTGACCGACGCGCGCAGGAAGTTCAGCACCTCGGTGCCCGAGTGCGAGTCGAGGTTGCCGGTGGGCTCGTCCGCGAAGATGATCTCGGGTCGTCCGGCCAGGGCGCGGGCGCACGCGACGCGTTGTTGTTGACCGCCGGACAGTTGCGCGGGCCGGTGGTCGAGGCGGTGGCCCAGTCCCACGGTCTCCACGACCTTGTCGAGCCACGCGGGGTCGGCCCGCCGTCCGGCGATGTCCAGCGGCAGGGTGATGTTCTCCAGTGCGGTCAGCGTCGGGAGCAGGTTGAACGCCTGGAAGATGAAACCGAGCCTGTCGCGCCGCAGGTGGGTGAGGCCGGTGTCGTCGAGCGAGGCCAGTTCGACGTCGCCCAGCCGGACCGAGCCCGAGGAGATCCTGTCCAGGCCCGCCATGCAGTGCATGAGCGTCGACTTGCCGGAGCCGGAGGGGCCCATGATCGCGGTGAACTCGCCGGCGTGAAAGCCCACGGACACGTCGTCGAGGGCCCTGACCTCGGTCTCTCCCTCGCCGTAGACCTTCATCAGGTTCGTGGCCACGGCGGCGTACGGCGCACGGCCGGCGGACGGTGGACGTGGTCCGGCGGCGGTGCGGCTGTGGCGGGGTGTGCTCATGGGCTTCTCCATCGGTACAGCCCGCGCCTCGTTCGAGGCGCGGGCAGGCCCGCCCCGAGGGGCGAACAGAATAATAGATCGACGAGTCGGTCTAATTTAACGAGACGGTCGGACGCCGACGTCAACCATGCGGGGTAGGAGCGCATCAGCCCCAGGGTGGACGGGACACCGTCGCGTCGTACGTCGCGTCGTACACCGCAAGATGCGCCGGATCACCCGGCCAGGACCCGCGCGTGCAGCTTCTCGACCGCCTGCCGCGCCGACACCATCGAACCGTGCTGCCAGCCCAACATGTTGCTCAGCCAGTCGCCGGCGAAGAAGACCCTCCCGCTCGGATCGGTGAGCGGACGAAAGCGCGGGGTGTTGACGGCGCCGTTGTTCTGCGTATCGGCCGCCTGCCAGCCGCCCTCGACGAACGGCTCCAGCCCCCACATGACGGAGAGCGAACTCGCCAGCTCCGTACGCGCCTTCGGACCGTGCACGCGCACGTTGCGGTGCACCGCCTCGGCCGACCTCCGGGCCGGCGGCAGTCCCTGCACCGTGGTCTCCGCCCGCTCGAAGTAGGCGACCATCACCCCGCGTTCGCGATGGTGGTCGTACGACGGGTACCACAGCGACCCGTCCGCACCGTAGGAGGTGAGGCCGCCGTAGATCGCGAAGTCGTCCTCCCACCACCGACTGCGGTACTCCAGCCCGATCTTGCCGGGGAACTCCGCCATGAAGCCGCCCAGCAGGGCGGTCACCTCGGCCGGCAGCCCGGCGATGCGCGCGGCCACCAGCGGCGGCGTGGTCACGATGCAGTAGTCGACATCGAGCACGCCGCTCGCCACCCCGCGATACGTCAGCCGGATCCCACGCGGGCCGTCGGTGATCGCGGTGACCTCGACCCCGCATCGAATGCGCCCACGACCGATCCGCTCCGCCAGGGCCTCGACGATGCGGTCCATGCCGCCGACCGGTTGGAGCAGGGTCGACGCCATGTCGAAGTTCGCGTCGAGGTACCAGTGCCGCAACAACTGTTCCGAGAAGACGCGGTCGAGCGAACCCCGCCGGGGCAACGGCGTGCCGGGCGAGCCCGCGCCGCCGGGGTTCACCGCGAACCCGCGCCGCCGCGGGTCCTCGCGGTACGCGAGGTCGTCGCCGAGATCGCCCATCGCCTTCAGGAACCCCAACAGGCGTTCCTTGTCGGCCGCGGTCAACTGCCGGTCCAGGCCCCCCTGGTCGGTCACCTTGGCCAGCAACTCGGCGACCACGCCGTACGCGTCCGCCTGCGCGGTCTGAAAACGCGGCCGGCCCGGCCCGTTCGGGTCGAACACGAAGGTGTTCGTGTTCGATATCGAGAACACCTCCAGGGGAACCCCCAATTCACGGCAGTAGTCGGTGCTGACCGACCACTGCGGGAGCATCGCGGGTCCGGCGTTGAAGTACTGACCCGGCGCGAAACGTGCGTGCTGGGTCACGCCCTTGAGGTCGGTCAGGGTGTCGCCGCCACGCACCGTGAGACTGCGCCCGCCGATCCGCGGGCGCGCGTCGAGCACGGTCACGTCGTAGCCGGCCTTGTCCAACTCGTACGCGGCAGTCAGACCGGCCACACCGGCGCCGACCACCGCGACGCGCCCCGCGCCGCGTCCGGTGAGCCCGAAGTCGGACGCGCGCGGCGCGCGAAACGGCGGCGTCGCGGCGCTCGCCGAACTCGGGACGAGGCCGAGCGCGCCCATCGCGCTCAGCGCCGCTCCGGCACCACCCACGGCACCCACCCGTTGTAGGAATCCTCGGCGGCTGGTCGCCCAACCGGGTCGTGAAGAGTCGGTCATGTGCGTGTCCCCTCTTGAAGACGTGGGATATCGGACGGGTCGGCGATTGATTGATCGACCCGTCGGTCTATTATTAACGCAGTCCCAGGGTCGGCGCGCGGAGCACGACTCGGATCCCGCACATCAGGTCGGGTCGTCGCGTCGCCGTCGGGTCGTTGTGCCGCGGCGGGTGGCATGTCGCAGAACCGTCGCGGGGGGGGGGGGGGGGGGGGGGGGGGGGGGGGGGGGGGGGGGGGGGGGGGGGGGGGGGGGGGGGGGGGGGGGGGGGGGGGGGGGGGGGGGGG
>NZ_JBVHLU010000117.1:0-29993 GCF_055558835.1 Embleya sp. NPDC025285 | reverse complement strand
GACGACCTGGCGATGATCGGCCGGGTCGAGGAGGCGCGCGAGTTGTTCGAGCGCCTGCTCGCGCTGCGCAACGACCTGGGCCTGCTCGCCGAGGAGTGGGACCCCCGACTCCAACGCCAGGTGGGCAACTTCCCCCAGGCATTCAGTCACGTGCCACTGATCGACACGGCCCTGCGGCTGACCGCGACGATGCGCGCCGAGACGGCGACCGACCAGGACTGAGCACGCGGGCGCGGGAGAGGCACGGCACGAAGCCGGGAGCGAGCGGCCCGGGCGGGTCCGGTGGGCACTGCGTGCAGGTGTGCGCATCGGTTTCCGGGTGGTTCCTTCGGACGCCATGACCCGCGCACGCTCCAGGACCGCAGCGACGGGCGACGAGCCGACCGGCTCGTCGCCCGTCTTGTCGTTGCCGTTCCTGCCCCGGGGCCGGCGGCGGCGCGCGCTCACCCCCGGCGCCCGGCGACCTGCCGGCGATCACCCCGCCCGCTGCCCGGAGTGGGTCCGGCAACGATCCCTGCTGCGCGACGCGGTCGAGCGCACCTACCCCGACGCGGCCGGTCGCCGCTTCGCGTGGGCCGGATCGACAAGGGATCGGCTGAGCGGGCGGGCGGACCGACGGAGGGTGCGCGGCGGCCGGGCGGGCCGGCCCCCCCGGTCACGGCACCGGTGGCGTGACCGCGACCCGTCCCGGTGCGCCGCGCGCCGGCGCGGCGCTCGGTGCGGGCCGCGGCTCCGGTGTGATGGTCGCGGGACGGCGAGGTGGCCGCGGGCTACACCGGGCCCAGTTCCTCGTAGATGCTCAGCACCTGGGCGATGGTCTCGCGTTCGTCGGGCCAGGTCGCGGCCTGGGCTCGGCCCGCCTCGACGAGTTCGGCGCGCCGGGTCGGGTCGGCGAGCAGGCCGCGGACCGCGGCGGCGAGCTCGTCCGGCTCTCCGGCCGGCACCAACACCGCCGCGTCGCCGACGAGTTCGGGGATGCCGCCGACCTGCGTGGCGACCAGTGCGACGCCGGTGCGCAGGGCCTCCTGGGCGACCAGCGCGCGGGCCTCCCAGTGGCTGGGCAGGACCGCGAGGTCGGCCGCGCCGAGCAGGTCGGCCACATCGGCGCGGTGGCCGAGCAGGCGGACCGGCAGCGACTCGGCGTCGATCCGGTCCTGGAGCGATTCCCGCAGCGGACCGTCTCCGGCGATCACCAGCAGCGGGGTCGGCTCGTCATCCAGCCACTGCCGCGCGGCGTCCAGAAGCACCGGGTAGTCCTTCTGCGGGGCCAACCTGCCCACCGCGACCAGCAGCGGCCGGTCCCCGGCCGCGAATTCGGCCCGGACCGCCGCCCGATCCCGTTCGGCCGGCGGCAGCGGCGGCGCCGACACGGGTCCCAGCCGGGCATCCCGCGCGCCGAGTTGCCTGGCCCGGTCGACCAGGTCGGTCGAGGCGCCCAGTACGACGTCGGCCGCCCGTACCGCCCGCCCCTCCAGCACCCGGGTCAGCGCGCCCTTCGCGCCGCCGACCAGGACCGCGTTGTGCAGGGTCAGCACCAGCGGCCTGCGTCGTACCCGATGTCGGCCGAGCGCGTTGCCCGCCGCCAGCCCCGCGCGCAGCCCGTGCGCGTGCACCACATGCGCCGGGGCGCAGGCCGCGCGCAGTTCCCGCAGCGCCGCCCGATCGGTGGGCCGGGGCCCGGACCCGATCTCGACCGGGCGAAATCGCGCGCCGGCGCCCGTGAAGTCGAAGTGCTCGTCGGTCGCGGCCGGGCCGCACACGGTCACCGCGACCCCGCGCCCGACCAGGCCGGCGGCCAGCGAGCGCACGTGCGCGCCGATGCCGCCGGTGGACGTGGCCAGGACCAGGACGGCCCGCAACCGGGCCGGTTCGGTGCGCTCTCGCGACTCAGTCGTCGTGTCCACGTCGCTGCTCCCCTTCCGATTCGGCCGTCCGCCGCCCGCGCAACGCGGCTTTGACAGCCTCGCCGACGGTCACGGAAACGACTCCCGCGAACACCAGGGTGCCCACGATGGCGGCAACCGCCGCGATGATCAACGTGAAGACGATGCCGCCCGTCCCGAATAGGCGCGACACGCCGAATCCGGCCGCGCCGGCGGCGACCGCGGCCACCACCGTGCCGGCCGCCGTCCCGGCCATCGACGTGCCCGCCAACGCCCGGGGGCCGGCCGTGCGGGCCACGGCGTAGGCCAGCAACACGCCGGCCGCGCTCATCCCGATCGAGTTGCCCAGGCCGAGCGCGGCCACCGTCCAGCGCGCGGGCAGCGCGAAGGCGAGGGCGACGTCGGCGAGTACCACCACGCACCAGCCGGCCACCACACAACCCGCGGCGGCGCGACCGTGGCCGGAGGCGTTCAGCGCGCGGCCCAGGTGCGCGATCAGCGCGTACCCGAGCAGGCCGGGCGCGAACGCGGCCAGCGCCCAGGCCATCTGCTCGGGCTCGGTGGAGCCGGCCATGAACAGCGCGAAGAATCGACCCAGCGGCGCGGCGGCGGCCAGCAGCAGCGCGGTGCCGAGCGCGCCGACCAGGAGCACGGTGCGGGTGGTCGCGGCGACGGCGTCCGCGAACGCGTCCCGGTCGCCGTCGTGCGCGTGGGCGCTCAGCCGCGGGAAGGCGGCGGTGGCGATCGGCACCGCGAGTACCGCGTGCGGGAGCAGGTAGACCATCCACGTGGTCTGGTAGACGACCAGGGATCCGTGCGTACCGCGCCCGTTGGCGAGCAGGATCACCGCGATCGTGGCGGCCTGCTGGGCGATCAGCGTCGCGACGCCGGCCAGCGCGAGGGTGCGCACCCGGCGGGCCACGCCGTCCGGGAAGCGCAGCGTGGGACGCAGTCGCAGGCCGGTCGAGCGCAGCGGTACGACGGTGACCAGCGCGAGCGCGAGGACGCCCGCGGTGGTGCCCAGCGACAGCGTCAGTTCGGCGCCGCGCGGCAGGTCGGCGAGGTTGTCGAGGTCGACGTCGTAGCGGCTCGCGAAGAGCAGATAGCTGCCGGCCACCACCAGGCTGGACACCAGCGGCGCGAGCGTGCCGGCCAGGAATCGGTGGTGCGCCTGGAGGATGCCGCCGGCGACCACGGCGATCCCGTACAGCGGCACCTGCGGCAGGAACACCAGCAACATCCGGGAGGCGACGTCCGCGACGCCGGGCCCGTCCGCCTTCCCGGCCAACAGCAGTTCGGCGATCGGGCGGGCGAGCAGCGCGCCCAGCAGCACGATCGGGGTCAGCACCAGGACGACCCAGGTCAGCAGCGCGGACGCGATCCGCCCGGCGTCCTCGCGCGCGCCCTTGGCCACCGGTCCGGCCAGCACCGGCACGACGACACTCGCCAGCGCCCCGCCGGCCACGATCTCGAAGACAATGTTGGGCACCGAGTTGACCGTGCTGTACACGGTGCCCAGGACGGTGTCACCGACCGTCCCGGAGAACACCAACTGCCGCCCGAACCCGGCCAGTCGGGCGAAAACGGTGACCACGGCCATCAACGCGGCGGCCCCGGCGAGACCACGCACGACGGCGCGCGAGCGGGTGGCACCGGCTGGGGTGGGGGCGAGTTCGGCGTCCGGGGGGATCGCGTCGGTGCCGGCGTCGGGGGGGATGGCGCCGGCTTCGCTCCCGGGGGGCGAGCCGTCGGCTCCGCGGCCATCCGACGGCGGGCAGGCGCCTCGGGTGTCGCTCACCTGCCGACCGTTTCCGTGCCGCTCTCGGACACGCCCCCTCGCGTGCCCGTGGGCCATCGATCGTTGCCGGTCATGCCGGTGCGGTGGCTCCCTCGGCGGCCGGCTGTCGGGGCGCCGGAGCGGCGGCCGGGCGACGGCCGAGCATATCGATGGTGTTCAGCGGCCGGTTGCCGGCGATGACCTTGGTGAAGCTGACCTTCTCGCTGGCCGCGGTGAGCGCGGTGAGCACGAGCGCCTTGGCCAGCAGGCCCTTGCGCGAGGAACCGGCGGCAAAGGCCACACCCAGAGCCGCGCCCAGCGCGTTCGCGCCCGCGTCGCCGAGCATCGACTTCTCGCCGAGGTCCTCGGGCAGCAGCGCCGCCGCCGCGCCCAGCGGCGCCGCCGCGAGGGCTGCCGCGGGGCCGCCGCGGAGCAGCCGCGGAGTGCCCGAGATCAGGACCGCCTTGGCCGCGCGGCCCGGCCGCAGGTCGAACAGGTTGATCAGGTTGGCCGTACCGGCGACCACCACGCCCGCGAGCAGCTTGTCCACCGGCCGCCGCTGCACGAGCGCGCCGGCCGCGAGACCGGCCGCGCCGAGTCCGACGATCTTGAGGCCCCCGCTGGTCACCTCGCCCTTGGCGAGCGCGCCGAGGTGGCCCTTGAACCCGCGCCGATCGCTCGACCCGGCCATGTCGTCGTAGGTCCCGAACCCGGCACCCGCGACCGCCGCCAGCACGCCGGCCGCGCGCCACCGACCGGGCACCCCCGGGGCGCACGCGGCGGCGACGGCCGTGCCGACCGCCGTCGCGGGCCCTTCGAGCAGGGTCAGTACCTCGCCCCGGTGGTTGCGCCGCTCCCACAGCGCGGCCTCGCCCGGCGGGCGGCGGGTCAGCGCGGCGTACGCGGCCCGGGCCGCACCGGTCGCGGCCAGCGCCGTCACCAGCCGACCCGGCCGACCCCGGTGGGTGTCGCCGGGGGCCGCGGCACGGCCGGCTACACGAGCGGTGGCACCAGCCGGGGCGGCGGCGGCCTTCGTCACGGCGTCTCCTTCTTCGGCAGCTCCGGCAACGGACCGTCGGTGGTGCCCGTCGTCCCGTATTGACCCGAACTGCCCTGCTTGTCCTCGACCACCAGGGACCACACGACCGCGACCTGACCCACTGGCGTGTCGGCGGTGTCCACGGTGGAAACGGCCTTGGCGGTTTGATCGTTACGGCGCAGCGCCCAGATCACGCCGTTCTCCTGCGCGGCGGACGCGGTGCCGGCCATGACCGTACCGCCGTCGCCGCTGTCCAGGGCGCGAGCGAGCGAAAGATGAATGTTGTTGATCCGGCCCGGATCGTCCCCGCCGGTGGCGCCCGAAGGCGCGACGATCACGACCAGGTCGGCGCCGGTGGCGGGGTTGTCCTTGATGTCCACGAAGCCGGCGTCCTTGAGCTTGGTCAGCGTCTCGGTCGCGGCCTGCGTGTTGTGCGTGGCGGGGGTGGTGGTGCCGTTGTTCTGGTTGGTGGTGCCCTGGCCCGGGGTCTGGCCGCTCGGCGGCGCGGAGGTGGTCCCGGCTCCGGTCGTCGGCGCGCCCGACTCGGGCGCGCCCGGCGTCGAGCCGCTCGCGGGCGGCTGGGTCGACGCCGGCGGCGAACCGGGCGTACCGGTCTGCACCGGCGGCAACTTCTCGGTGATCGCGCCCGCGAGCACGCGCGCGGCCCGATCGGTCGCCGACCCGGTCGGGAAGGCCGCCGCGTTGGCGCCCAGGGCGGTGACCAGGTCGCTCTCGCGCTTGGGGTCGGTCCAGGCGCCCTTGACCGCCACCTGGCCGGTGACCGTCGCGGAGGCGCCGTCGAGCAGCTTGACCGTGCTGTCGGTCAGCTTGGTGTCCGCGCCGGGCAGCGCGACCACGACCGCCTTGTGCCCGGCGAGCCGGCCCTTGGTCAGCTCGGGCCCGACGGTGTTCATGATGCCGTTCAGGTACCTCGTACCGGCGTTCGCCCGATCGAGTTCACGACGCAAGCCTTCGTTGTTCCGGGCCAGGTCCTGGACCTGCGTGTCGAGCCCGGAGACGGCCGCCTCCTTGAGGAAGGACGCGCCGAGCACCAGCCCGACCGACAGGGCCAGGAAGACCGCGATGATGGAGACGACGTGGTATCTGAAGTCGATCAACTGAACAGTCCCTGGAGCCAGTAGACGAAGGCGTCCCACTGCGCCCCGAACACGTGGAAGTACGCGCGACCGAGCGGGGTGACCCGCACGGTGACCGCGATGGTGACCAGCGCGGCGAGGCACAGCATGAGCAGCGATGTCGTGGAGATGCGGCTGCGGTACAGACGGCTGACGCCCTTGGCGTCCACGAGCTTGCCGCCGACCCGCAGCCGCGTGAGGAAGGTGCTCGCCATGCCGGCCCGGCCCTTGTCCAGGAACTCGACGAGCGTGAGGTGCGTACCGACCGCGACGATCAGGCTCGCGCCGCCGTCGTCGGCGAGCAGCATCGCGATGTCCTCGCTGGTCCCGGTGGCGGGGAAGGCGATCCCGTCCACACCGAGCTCGTCGAGGCGTTCCATCCCGGGGGCGCGCCCGTCGCGGTACGCGTGCACGATGATCTCCGCGCCGCAGCGCAGCGCCTGGTCGGACACGGAGTCCATGTCGCCGACGATCATGTCCGGCTTGTAGCCGGCCTGGAGCAGCGCGTCCGCACCGCCGTCGACGCCGATCATCACCGGGCGGTACTCCCGGATGTACGGCCGCAGCGCGGCGATGTCCTCGCGGTAGTGGTAGCCGCGGACCACGATGAGCACCTGACGGCCGTCGATCCGGGTCCGGATCTCGGGGACGCCGACGCCGTCGAGGAGCAGTTCGCGCTCCTCGCGGATGTACTTGAGGGTGTTCTCGGCGAACGCCTCGATCTGCTCGGACAGCCCGGCGCGGGCCTCCTCCATCGCGGCCGCGACCGATTCCGCGTCGAGCAGGGTGCCGACGGCGATCGGGTCGTCGCCGCGGTAGAGGACGTTGTCCTCGACCCGGACCAGCTCACCCTCGCGGATCCGGTCGAGCACGCTCCCGCCGACGGCGTCGAGGAGCGGTACGCCGGCCTCGACGAGCAGTTGCGGCCCGATGTTGGGGTAGCGCCCGCTGATGCTTTCGGCGGCGTTGACCACGGCGGCCGGCCGGCACTTGACCAGCGCCTCGGCGGCGACGCGGTCGAGGTCGCCGTGATTGATGATCGCGACGTCTCCGGGCCGCAGGCGCTTGGTGAGGTCCTTGGTACGCCGATCGACCCGGGCGAACGAGCCGGTGTCCTCGGTTTGCCGTCGACGACGAAGCGCGGGAATCCTCACCGGCGCAATCCTGCCATGCACAGTATTTGGCGGTGGCCGCCGGCCGCTCTCTCCTCGCTCGCTCGTCGATCACCGGTCGACGATGAAGTCGTGGGCGCCGACGCGCAGAGAGGCGCCCGAATTCGCAGCAGCCCGGGGGTGGGGGCGCGGCCGGGTCGTGGGGGCGGAGCCGAAGTGGGGGCGGATGAGGGGCGCGAGGAGGGGTGAAACCGAAGCGCGGCTGTTACACGACGCCGGTGGAGCAGCGCACACGACATGGGCCGCGGGGTCGCGGCAGGCCACGGCGGCGCCCGTGAAACCCCACACTCCGCACGTGACGGTTGGCCGGGTGGGACATGTCCCACTGAGTGTCCCGGCGACCAGTGCGGCGGCGCGGCGGCGGGCGTCCGCGTGGTTCACGCTGCATGCGCTCGTGGGCGGTGTCGTCGCGGGCACCTCGCTCGCCGCGCCGCCCGGGGGTGTGGTGTTGCTCGTACTGCCCCTGGCCCCGGCCGTCGCCGACGTCTTCCCCTGGGCCGAACCCGCGCACGCGCTGCCGATCGCGTGGGTGCCGGTCGGCCTGGCCCTGCTCGTCCTCCCCCTGTTCGTATCCGCCGCCGCCGGCGCCTGGCTGGCCCGCCTCGCCCCCACCCTGCTCGGCCCGACCCCCGCCGACCGCCTCGCCCTCGCCGAGCAACGCGCCGAACGCCTCGCCGAACGCACCCGAATCGCCCGCGACCTGCACGACTCGGTCGGCCACGCGCTGAGCGCCGTCGGCATCCAGGCCGCTGCGGCCGGCCGGCTGCTGGAGCGCGATCCGGCCTTCGCCGCCCGGGCGCTGGCCGCGATCGAGGACACCGCACGCGAGGCGGTGGCCGAACTCGACCATGTTCTGGGCCTGTTGCGCGAGGAATCGGACCCGTCCGCCGCGCCCGTACCGTCGCTCACCAACCTGGCCGACCTGATCGCCCGCACCCGCGCGGCGGGCGCCGACGTAGACCTCGAACTCGACCTCGAACCCGAACTCGGCCGCGACCTCGAACCGACGGGGGGCTTGGAGGGCCTGCCGCGCCTGGTCTCGCGCGAGGCGTACCGAATCATCCAGGAGGGATTCGGCAACGTCTTGCGGCACGCGGGCGAAGTCCCGGTCCGACTCCGCATAGCGGTCGCCAGGGGCGAGTTGGGCATCGACCTGAGCAATCCGCTCGGCTCGGCCCGGGCCACCCGACACGGCGGCGGACGCGGCCTGCGCGGCGCAGCCGAGCGAATCGCCGTACTGCGCGGCACCTTCACCGCCGCCCCCCACGACGGCCACTGGCACCTGACCGCCCGCATCCCCCTGGAAGGCCACTCGTGACCAAGACCCACACGCGTGCCGACCACCGCCGAAGTGCCGCCGCCACAGGCCGCCGCCCGCGCACCCTCACCGCCGGCCCGCACCGACGCCGGCGACACCCCGACCACGCCACCCCACACACCACGCCCGCCGCCGCAACCGGCCCCGCACCGCCCCCATCGGGCGACTCCCCGGCCGCACGAAGACGGGACGCGTACCGCATCTCCTCGGGGGCGTCCCTGTGAGCGACCCCGAGCCGACACCGACAAACAGCGCGGTCCACACCGTCGCGACGGCCGGCCCCACCGTGATCGATCGGGCGCACGTCGCCGTGGAGGCTGCTGCCGTGAGCCGCGGACTCTCGGAGACGCGGTCGTGACCCGGCCCGAACCCGGCCCGATCGCCGCCGACGACGGCGGAATTCCCGCCATGCCGGCCCGCGCGCCATGGTCATCGGCGCCCGGCCCGCGCCGAATGGCGGCGGCGGGGAAGCGGGTGTGCGTCGCGACCGCTTGGAGGTATGTCCGTGAACGAGCCCGTGCGCGTGTTGATCGCCGATGACGAGAGCCTGGTTCGTGCGGGACTCCACGCGATCGTGGCCGCCGAGCCCGACCTGGCTGTCGTCGGGGAGGCCGCCACGGGTGTGGAGGCGGTGGCGAGGGCGCGGGAGTTGCGGCCGGATCTGGTGTTGATGGACGTTCGGATGCCGGGCCTGAACGGGATCGAGGCGACCGCGCAGTTGCTGCGCGAACCGTCGGGGTCGCCGAAAGTTCTGGTGGTGACGACGTTCGAGAACGACGAGTACGTCTACGACGCGTTGCGGGCCGGAGCGCACGGCTTCCTGCTCAAGCGGGCGCGCGCGGAGGAGATGGTGCACGCGATTCGGACCGTGGCCCGAGGCGATTCGTTGTTGTTCCCGACCGCGATCCGCGACTTGGCGTTGAGCCGGGCATCGGCCCGGGAGCGGAGCCGGGAACTGCGTACGCGGATCGACCGGCTGACCGCGCGCGAGCAGGAGGTGCTGCGGTTGATCACGGCCGGCCTGTCGAACACCGAGATCGCCGAACGGACCGCGCTGGGGTCGGAGACGGTCAAGACGCACGTGGCCCGTGTACTCGGCAAGCTCGGCGTCCGAGACCGCACCCAGGCGGTGATCGCCGCGTATGAGAGCGGATTCGCCACGACGGGGCGCGGGGGCTGGGAGTAGGTCCCTTTGTGGCGACTCCGGGAGCGGGTCCCTTGCCGGCTCAGGCTGTGGGGCGGTGCAGGCTCTTGCGCAGGTGGTAGGCCCGGGTGTCGAGGGAACGCACCCCCGGGAGAACCGGGTCGGGTGGGTCGGACGGACCGGTGGCGGCTCGGGACGCGGCGTAGGACTCCGCGTCGGCCCACTCCGTGTAGGCCATGCCCCGGGTGCCGTCGAGGTTGATGTGCACGTGGGTGGCGATCGGGCCCGGGGCGTGGTCGCGTACCGCCGTCGCCAGGGTCAGTTCGGCCCAGCGGCGGGCGGCCGGTGCGGTGTCGGCCTCGATGTCGTCGATCACGATCAGGGTCGGGGTGGCCGGGTATTCGGGGTGGATCGCGCTGCCGGTCAGGCGATAGCGGATCACGCCGGGGCGTTCGATGCCGGGTATGACCTCATCGATGCCTCGGACGAGCTTCGGCCGCGTGGTGCGCATGAAGGCCCGGTGCTCGTCGTCGCCGGTCCACTGGGCGTAGTTGAGGACGCGCTCGCCGTCGGTACTCACGAAGCAGTTCAGGGTGAGGAAACCGGCGGGCCACGGAACGCCCTCCCACTCGGCGATCGTCGCGTCCACGGCGGCGCGTTGGCGCTCCGGCGTGTGCACGATCCAGGGGCTGACCAGGATCGTACCCACGTCGGCCCGGCGAACCCGGGGCAGCGCATGGTGCGGTGTAGCGGTCACGGAGACTCCTCGACTCGACCTCGACGGCAGAACCCACCCCACGGTGCAACTTCAACCGCCCTTGAGGTCAAGCCCGGCACGGCGCCCGGCCACCACCGCAGGCGGCCGCCGTGGCGCCGCTGCGGATCGAGTACGACAGACCAACGGTCGGAGCGCGTACGCCGAACCCGACGAGCAATACGCCAAACGCACCACACACGCGCCCCCGACAGCAACACCGCGCCAACGGCGCCCACCCGGCCCCTGACAGGCGCGGCCGGCCCCAGGCCCCACGTCCTCTCTTCCACCGCACCCTGCTGGAGGGTTGCGGCAACCCCGTACTCCTGGAGACCTTCGACCGCATGTGGACCGCGAGCGAACTGGCCCGCCGCTGGTCGGCCCACCGCTCCCCCGACCGGGACGGCATCGACGAACACCGCCGACTCGAGGAAGCGGCGCCGGCCCGTGACGCCGACACCGCAGCTGCGGTGCTGCTCAAGCACCTCACCCGAACCGCGACCAACCTGACCGGCTGTGCCCACCCCGACCCCGACCCCGGACACGACACCACGCCACACACCGGACCGGCGTAGCGGTCACGTCCCACGCCGACACTGCACCTCACGGCGTCGGCGGAGCCGCGTCGGGCCCGAAGCCGCGCTGCCGACGCCGCCCCGCAGGCAAGCCGGGCGAGCCGGGCGAACCGCGGGCCGAACTATCGGCCGGGCAAGGGACCAGCGGGAGTTGCCGACCCGGCCGGAGCGGGTGGCGGGGTCGGGCCGTCGTCGAAGGTCGGGCCCGTCTGACTCGGGTCGTCGACCAGGACACAGGGACCCACCGGGCCATCGGCGAGCTGGTAGAGGGTGGTGCTTCCAGCGCTGTCCGAGTTGTGTACGCGTCGGCCGTCGCGAAAGCCCGGGTCGGGGAGGTCCTTCGCGTTGACCTTGAAGAGAGTGGCGGTGAGCACCAACGTGGCGTCCGGGGGGATGAGCTCCGGGCGTACCTCGGTCCAACGGTGGCTGTAGAACTCCAGTTCCGCGTCTGTCATCAGCCGGCCCTCGGGCGATGGGAGCCAGTGATAGATCGCGTTCAGGTCGTCGTTCGAGATGGGGCGTTCGGTGAAGCGGCCGGCAGCGCACTTCTTGCCGTAGGGCACGTAGTCGACGACTGCCCGCAATCCCAGGTCCCGGAAGCGCTGTTCGAGGCCCTTGGGGTTCCGGAACTCGTCGACCTTGAACAGGATCCCGCCATCGGGCCGCTTCACCACCTCGAAGGGCTGGGCCTCGGCCGAACCACCGCTGAGCATCGGCACACCGACCCCGATCCCGGTCGCGAGCACCGCCGAGGCGGCCAAGCCGTAGACCGCCCGCCTGCGCCGGCGAGAGGTCGCGGGGCGCACCGGTGGCGGATCGGTCGCCGGCACACCTCCCTCGGCGGCGAGCGTCTTGAGCTCCTCCAGCGCGCGTTCCTCGAAATTGATCATGCCTTCGCCTCCGCCTGTACGTGTGCGCTCCGGGTCTCTCGGTGGGGCTCCGCCGACGGCGAGCCCAGTTCCTTCGCGAGTCGTCGCCGCGCCCGGTGCAACCGCACCCGCGCCGCGACCGGCCCGATGCCCAGCACCCGAGCGGCCTCGACGACCGTCATGCCGTCGACGCTGACCAGTTCGACCACCGAGCGGTCGTCCTCGGACAACCGCTCGATCGCCCGGTAGATGTGCCGGGCCGCCGATGCCGCGTCGAGTCGCTCCTCCAGTCGCAGGATGTCGTCCTCGTCCAGCCACCGACGGCCCGCCATCCGCCGCGACGCGTCGGCCTCACGCGCCGAGCGACGACGTTCGCTCGCGACCACGTTGCGGGCAACCCCGTACAGCCATGCCAATTCGCCGCCCGGACCGCCCCGATAGCCCCCCGCAGAGCCCATCGCGGCGATGAAGACCTCGACGGTCAGATCGGCGGCCGACTGTGGGTCGTCCGCCCGTCGGGCCACGAAACGCCCCACCGCGTCTATATGTCTGCGATAGAACGCCTCCAGGAGCGCCGGGTCCCCGGCGATCCCTTTGACCGCTTGCACATCCGGTCCGTCCAAAATGGGCTCCTCGCACCGCGCCGATGTTGTCGCCTGTCACCTCTCTTGTGGCGGGTGGCACCGAGAGCGTTACAGGTCCCGACAGGAGCTCCGACCCCGACACGGACCCGGCGTGTACACGGACACGAAAGCGCGCACATCCACATACACATACGCATCCGCGCGGCGACTGCTGTCCGCAGAAGCCGTCGTACGGCGACGACGACTCCACGCGACGATCGAGCAGATGGACCGCACCGCATGCCCGCGGCGATCGTGTGACGCGCTGTCGGCGGCGGCTGCGATGCTTCCGACGTGCCCCCTTGGAACCTGCTCGTCCTCGACAAGGCCCTGCGCGCCGGTTGGGCCGCCGACACCTGCTCTCCCGACAACCAGGCCGACTGGCTTCCCGACAACCCTGCCTGGGGCCACTGCGACATCACGGCCTTGATCGTCCAGGACATCCTCGGCGGCGACCTCCTGCTCGGCGAGGTCCACCTCGACGGGGACCAACATGGCTTCCACTGGTGGAACCGCCTGCCCAGCGGCATCGAACTCGACCTGACTCACGAACAGTTCCGGCAGGGCCAGGCCGTTACCGAAGCCCGCGTCGTCCCACGCCCACCGGGCCTGCCACCCCGACGCCGCGAGGAGTACCTGCTCCTGCGCGAACGCGTCACCAAACACCTCGGCCACCTACCGCCCCCCGCCGCCTGACCACCCCGGAGGCGGCGCCCGGTCGACCCCGCCCCAGCCCGCCGAGCGAAGCGACGCGCCGGACGTTCGGCCGCGCGGGGTTCGAACCGCCCGGAAATCGGGTGTGCCGGCCTGACGATCGCCGGGAGACTCGACTCATGCTGCGATTCCCGGCGAACCCCGGCGGCCTGAAAGACCCGGTCACTCTCCTCGACGACGAAGGGACCCGCTGGGTGCTCCATCGCAGGCGCGTGGACCTGCGCGTCGTGCGGCGGCTCGTCAAGGACAACGCCACATCGGTCATATGGGGCGACATGGGAGGCATCTGCCCTCGACCCGTCCCGGAGACCGAACGACCCGAGCTCTGGGGTCGGATCAAAGACGAGTACCTGGGCCCCGGCGGAGCATGCTCGACCGGCCGTTACCTGGCACACGAGTTCCTTGCCGAGCCGCGACGCCGCATGCTCTACATCGAAGACCACTGCTGACCGTGCGCGAACCGACGGCCCGCCGGTGCGGACTGCCGGGCCACCAGCCGAACGACTGCCCTCTCCACGGGGGTGCACAGCCCCCAAGATCGGCACCGCTAAGCTGCGGTCACTGTGCGGGCTCGGGGTTCGCCCGGGTTCACCAGAGGAGCACGACCGCATGATGGGGCCGGCCCATTCACTGTCCGGAGCATGCGCGTGGATGGCCGCGGGTGCCGCCGCCGATGCCTACGGCCGCCCGATGCCCTGGCCCGTCCTGGTGGTCGGCGGCCTGATCTGCGCCGGCGCCGCCCTCGGGCCGGACCTCGACCACAAAGCCGCCACCGTCTCCCGCTCGTTCGGGCCGATATCCCTGATCCTGTGCGGCCTGGTCGACGCCCTCGCGTCCGCCACCTACAAGGCCACCCGCAAGAAGGGCGACCCCCGCCGCAACGGTGGCCACCGCACCCTCACCCACACCTGGGTCTGGGCCCTGCTGGTCGGCACCGGCGCCTCGGCGATCTGCGCGTACGGCGGCCGCTGGGGCGTACTGGGCGTTCTGTTCGTGCACATGGTGCTTGCCATCGAGGGTCTGTTGTGGCGCCAGGCCCGGCTGCACAGCGACATCCTGGTCTGGCTCCTCGGCGCCACCAGCACCTGGATGCTCGTCGAGGTCCTGAACCGTCCGGGCAACGGCTCGAATTGGCTCTTCACCGAGCCCGGCCAGGAGTACTGGTGGATCGGCCTACCGATCGCTCTCGGCGCCCTCACCCACTGCGTCGGCGACGCGCTCACCGTCTCCGGCTGCCCGATCCTGTGGCCGATACCGATCGGCCGCAAACGCTGGTACCCCCTGGGCCCGCCGAAGTCCATGCGCTTCCGCGCGGGCGCCAAGGTCGAGGTCAAGGTCCTGATGCCACTGTTCATGGGCGCGGGCGGCCTGGGCGCCGTCAGCGCCCTCGGCTACCTCGGCTGACCCGGGCCGCAATCCTCGCACCCGCGTTCGATCGTCGAAACGCTTTCCCGACGGCACGCAATTGTCCCTGTCATGCTGATTGTTCCGGCTCGAACGACAGGAGCGTCGATGCGTGCGGAGGACGTGGCCGCGGTCGTGGTCGCGGTGGTGGTGCCCGTACTGACCGCAACCGTCGCGGTCTTCGCGGTCGCCTGGCAGGATCGCCAGGCGAGCCGGTCGCAAACCGGCCGTCGGCAACGGGCGTTCGAGGACGCGACCCGACAGGTCGACTTCGCGGTCCTGTGGTGGGACGCGCGTCAACGCCTTCCCGGCAACCAGGAGGAGTTGGCCAACGCGAGTCGCGTCGCCCAACGCTGGCTCGATCAGGCGGGCGCGCTCGTGGTCGCCGCCGGACCCGGCACCGTCGACCCACCACGTCGGTTGTCCCCCACCCGGCTCTTGCTGCTCTATCCGTTCCGTTACACAGCCGCCAAGTTCATCCGCGCGAGCTTCCTCGCGGCACTCGGCGTCATGGCCGTCACCAGCGTCGGTGTGCTGAGCGTGGCGCTGTCCACCGGTACCGGCGCGGACTTCGGCTGGTCGCTGACGTGGCTGCTGCTCTTCGCCCTGATCGCGCTGTCCCTGCGCTTCTGGGCCGTCTCGGCGGATGCCGTCCGCCAACCCTGAACCTCGATGGGTTACGAGCCCGACCCATCGATCAGGTCCGGGCCCCGACCACGCGATCAGACCCGATTGCGACCAATCGGCCCGGCACCCTCCGAAGGCCGCCCCGCCGACACGCCTGCGGCGAAGCGGCCCTCGGGCTGGGGCTGTTCAGTACCCGGCCGGGGCCGGCCAGTGGCGCTCCACCCCGATCGCGTCCAGTTCGTCCGCGAACTCGGCGAACAGCGCCGGGTCTTCGCGTACCGCGTGTGGTTCGACGCCCCGCTCCAGGCAATAGGAGGCGAGTCGGCCGACCACCTCGCCCACGTTCCACTCCACCGGGTGCAGCCGGTAGCAGCCGTTGGAGATGTGCGTGGTGCCGATGTTCTTGGCCGCCGGGAGCAGGTTGCGCATCCGGATCGGCAGCAGTGCGCCGAGCGGGATCTCGAACGGCACGCTGGCCACGTCGATGTAGTTGTCGCCGCCGGTCGAGGGATGCAGGTCGATCCGGTAGGCGCCCACGCCCACCGAGTCCGGGAAGTGGTGGATGCCGTGCGTGCCCAGGATGTCCCGCGAAACGTGGTGTTCGGTCACCGTGGTGACCGCGCGGATGCGCCGCGACTCGCGCACGTAGGCGGACTTGGCCAGCCCGTCGGCCGTGCCGACCACATCGTGCCGCAGCCGCAGTCCGGGATACCCGGTGCCTCCGTCCGGCCGGGGCGCCTCGGTCTGGAGCCAGTACAGCACCGACAGGGACAGTTGCTTGGCCTCCCGGTGCGCGGCGGCGGCCTCGTCCGCGCCGACCTCGATGATCGGCCGCAGCCAGTAGTCGTTCAGCGGCCAGTTCACCAGCGTGATGTCCGAGTCGACCGCGCCGGGCTCGAACAGGCCCTTGGCCAGGATCCGCCGGAACAACCACAGGTCGTCGCCACCGGCGTTGGCGCTCTGGTCGGCATGCACCGCGAGCGGGTCCCCGGTCGGGCGCGGGTCGAAGGTCCGCACCTCGGGTTCGAGCGTGCGCGGGTCCGGCGCGAGGAAGCCGAGCAGGGGCCCGGGCCAGAAGTCCGGCCGGTACGAGCGCCAGAACTCGTAGTCGGCGGGCTTGTCGATCACGTGGTTCTCGCCCTCGTGGTACGACACCGCGAAGCAGTAGGTGATGCCCTGCATGTTCAACGGCTCGTACCGCTCGGGCGCGTTCGGCTCGTCATGCTCGTCCCGGGACTCGGCGCCGGTGACGTACTCCGCCTTGGCCAGCGGAAGCAGCTCACCGGTTTCGGTCGCGTCCAGGACGTACGTCGCGCTGATCGTGTGCGACTCCTCGGTACGCACGCCCCACAGGGTGACCGCGCGAACCCGGTCGCCGTCCGCGAACACCTCGGCGGGCACGTGCTCCAGGAGTATGCGCAGCCGCCCGGACGCCAGGTGCGGCGCGAGCAGCGCCTGCAACACGGCCAGCGCGGCGCGCGGTTCGTGGCACAGCTTGCTCACGTAACCGGCGCCGGGGTTGAGCTCGCGACGCTGCCGAGCCGCTCCGGTCAGCGGGTACCAGGTGCGGTAGTGGTCACGGATCGCGGTGCGCAATTCGCGGTAGCTCGCGGGTGCGCCGTAGCTCTCGATCCAGGGATGCTCGTCCGGCGGCACGGCCTGCGCGGTGAGCTGTCCGCCGATCCAGTCGGTCTCCTCCGTGAGTACGACCGTCCGGCCCGCGCGGCACGCGGCCAGCGCGGCGGCAACTCCGCCGAGCCCACCGCCGACGATGAGAATCTCGGTGCTGATTTCGGACATGGTGAAGCCTTCCGTGAACGGTGCGAATGGAACGCGCTGCGGAATCGCGAGGGAACGAGGTTGTGAAGACGAAGGAAGAAATCAGCGAAACCAGGCGAAGCCGGGCAACACGCAAGATCGCCAGGGCCTAGAACGGCATGCCCGCATGGCCGTTCGCCGCGGGACGACCCAGGACGACTCAGGACGACTCACCGGCCGACGGGCCGACCGGCGCGCCGGCCCACCGATCTGCCGGGCCCGCCGACCCGCCCCTCAGCCCGAACTCAGCGCGCCGGCCCCGCCGTCTGCCCCGGCACCGCCTCACAGTTCATCAACTGGTGTCTGGCCAGGCTCGGATCCCCCGCGATCAGGCCGGTGAGCAGACGGACCGCGGCCGCGCCCATCTCCCGTCTGGGTACCGAGAACCCGGACAGGAACGCCGGCCCGGGGACCGCGTGTTCGGGCGCACCCAGGGTCGCCAGTGACAGGTCCTCGGGAAAGCGGTAGCCGGCGGCGGAGGCCGCCTCCAGCACCGCGCGATGCGCGGCGTCGGTGTCGGTCGCCTCGGTGACGATCGCGGTGACGCCCTGCTCGTACCAGCCCCGCAACCGGTCGGTGGTCAGGTCCGAACCGTCGGTGCGCACCACGCCGGCGCGCTCGACCGGGAGTCCGCATTCGGCCATGCCGCGACGGAACCCGGTCTCGCGGTCCACCGCGCTGATCGCGTCGTCGAGTTCGCGGACGTACAGGATCTTGTGGTGCCCCAGCTCGGCCAGGTGACGTACGACCTCCGCCGTCGCCGTCACGTAGTCCGCACCGACGTACGGCAGTCGGTCGCCGAAGTCGTCGTGCCGGCCCAGGTAGACCACCGGCAGGTCGGTGGCCAGGAGCCGGTCCATCTCCCGGATCGGCAGGTGTCGGCCCATGAACAGGCAACCGTCGGCCAGCCGGACCCGGTTGAGCACCTCGGCGTGTGGCCGCTCGCCGGTGACGCTGGAGGCGATGAACATCAGCAGGTCGTAGCCCTGGGCGGCGGACTCCTGCTCGATGCCGACCAGGAACGGGTGGTACGCGTGCGACATCTCGGTGGGGAAGGTCGCGGTGAACGTGTACAGGCCGAGCAGGTTGTTCTGGCCGGCCGCCAGCCGCTTCGCTATCGGGTCCGGCACGTAGCCGAGTTGCTCGGCGGCGGCCATCACCTTGCGCCGGGTCTCGTCGGCGATCCCGACCGCTGCCGAACCGCCGCTGAGGATCAGGGACACCGTCGGCTGTGAGACGCCGGCCAAGCGGGCGATATCCGCCTGACGGGGCCGGTTCGCGCGTGAACCAGCCGGCCGTCCGGGCCCGCCGATCGGCTTCATGTACTCCTCCAAATGCCTGACAACGGGTTCCTAATGCGCATCAGATCAATCGATCCAGTATATCCAGTCACGGTGCGTGATTCACGGTGCTTCCAGGCCGCCGTCGGGGCGGCGCACCCGGGCCGCCCACCGCTCGTGCAGGTGGGTCCGCGGCGGGTACTTCGCCGCCGCCGCCTCGTCCAGGTCGATGCCCCATCCGGGCCGATCCGAGGGCGTGAGGTAGCCGTCCACGGTGCGCAGCGTGCCGGGGAACACCTCGTGCACCCGCTCGGGGTAGACGTGTTGCTCCTGGATGCCGAAGGCGGGACTGGTCACATCGAGCGTGACGTTGACCGCCGCGCCGATCGGCGAGACGTCCGGCGGCCCGTGCCACGCGGTCCGCACCCCGGTCAGCTCGCACAGTGTGGCCAGCTTGCGGGCCGGGGTCAGCCCGCCCACCGCCGACACGTGCACCCGCAGGTAGTCGACGCCGCCGGAGGTGATCAGGCGCGTCGCGTCGGTCATCGAGGTGAGCAACTCGCCGGAGGCGATCGGCATCGGCGCGGCGGCGCGCACCTCGGGCAGCCGATCGAAGTGCTCCGGCGCCAGCGGGTCCTCGAGGAAGAACAGCCGGTACGGCTCCAGCGAACGGGCCAGTCCCACCGCCTCCTTCGGGGTGAGCCGGTTGTGTGCGTCGTGCAGCAGCCCGAGTTCGTCGCCGAGCACCTCCCGGGCCCGCTCGAACAGGCGCGGCGCGGTACGCAGGTAGTGGCCGACGTCCCAGCCGTCCGGATAGGGCGCGCCCGGGTAGCCGCCCGGCGTGCCGTCGGCGCCGTAGGTACCCAGACCCGGGCCGCCGGTCTGCAACCGCACGTAGCGGTAGCCCTGTTCGGCCAATGCGGCCACCCGCTCGATCGACTCCTCGATGCTGCCGCCGCGAGCCCCGGTGTACACCGCGGCACCACCGCGCACCCGGCCGCCGAGCAGTTCGTACACCGGCACGCCCAGTCGTTTGCCGGCGATGTCCCACAGCGCCTGGTCGATCCCGGACAGCGCGTTGTTGTGCACCGGGCCGCCACGCCAATAGGAGGAGTAGTGCAACAGCCGGAAGATGTCCTCGATGTCGGCCGGGTGCCGACCGATCACCATCGGCGCGAGGTGTTCCTCGACGGCCGCGACCACCGCGTGGAAGCGCTGGGTGAAGGTGGCGCAGCCGAGGCCGTACAGCCCCGGCTCGGACGTGTCGACCCGCACCACGACGAGCGGCACCCCACCGGGCGCGGTCACGATCGCCCGCACCGACGTGATCCGCAACGCGTCCCGAGCGGCCCACGGCGCCTGCGTCTCGGCCATGACCGCGAGAGTCGCCGTGTCGGGCACGTGAACACCGGGCACTTGGGCCTCGGTCACGTAAGCCCCGGGCACGAGCACGCCGGGCACGTGAGCCTCGGCCACGTGCGCCTCGGCCATGCGAACGCCGGGCGTCGCCGCCGGGTCCACCCGATCGGTGGAGCGCGTCCCCGTCTCGGACTCCGTCTCGGACTCCGACTCCGACTTGCTCATGAGGTTCGCTCCTGTGGGTACGAGGTCCGATCAGCGTGCCGAGCGCTACCCGACTCCGGCTGTTTCGCAGACGAATCGTCCCGGGTATCGCCGGAGATCAGCCCGCCCGCGACCGGATACGGGTATCGGGCGCTGAAGCCGAGAAGCCGCCGGGCGGGCGCCAGGTCGATCGGGACCGACCGCTCGGGAAACGTCGCCCGGCAGGGCACATCCGGCAGGTGGGTGGCGACGAGTTCGCGAGTGGGCGTCGCCGAAAGCGTGTCCGGCGCCGCCACGAACAGCACCGGTGCGCCCGTCACACCCGACGCGGTCAGGCCGAGTACGCACGCTCGGGCGGCGTCCCGCAGGTCGAGATAACTCCACACCTCCGCCGCACCGCCGGCCGGGTCGCCGGCCAACCGAGCGGCGTGCCCGCCGAGTCGGTCGGGATCACCGAGGAACGGCAGGCGCAACGCCACCGCCGTCATTCCGTGTCGCCGGTGCATCATCGCGGCGGTGGCCTCGTCGACCTGCTTGGACAGCGCGTACGGGTCCTCGATGCAAAGCGGCAACTCCGTGTCGAGGGGCAGGTACGCCGGCTGCGGCCGAGGCGTGGAACGGGCGAACGGCAGGCCGGTGACGGACAGGCTGCTCGCCAACACCGCGCGGCGCAGCCCCGCCCGCCCGGCCTCGTTCAGCACCACGAAGGTGGCCTGCGTATTCGTACCGAACACCACCTCGGGCGCGGCTACTTCGGGCGAGGCGAGCGCGGCCAGGTGGATCACCGCGTCGACCCCGTCGAGCGCATCCGCCACGGCCACCGGATCCCGGGCGTCACCGACCACCACCCGGTCGGCGCGCAACTCCCCGGCATCCCCGACGTCCTCGGCGACCAACGCGGTCACCGGCACCCCTCGACCGGCCAACTCCGCCAACACGGCGGTCCCCAGCCGTCCCGCGGCACCGGTAACGAGAACCCGCGCCATCCACACCTCGGGCTCGGGCACCTCCGACCCACGCGTCGCGGACCCACCCACGCCGCTTCCCCGCACACCGCTTCCGTGCGCCACTGGCTCGTGCCTTCCGCGCCCGCGCGTTCCGCGCCCCCCGCTCACTTGAGCCCCGTGAACGCGATGCCGCGCACGATCTGCCGCTGGAAGACCAGGAAGACCACAACCGGCGGGATGATCGTGATCAGCATTCCCGCGATCAGCAGACTCTGGTCCGAGGTGTCCGCGAGTCGCGGGAGCGCCACCGCCAGCGGCTGCTTGTCCGTGTCGGTGATGGCGATCATCGGCCAGAGGAAGTCCTTCCAGGCGTTCATCACCGCGAGCAGCGACACCACGGCCAGGATCGGCCGGGACATGGGCAGCACGATACGGGTGAGAACCCGCCACGGACCGGCACCGTCCAGGCGGGCCGCCTCGAGAAGTTCCCGGGGAATGCCGTCGAAGAACTGTTTCATCAGCAGCACGTTGAACGCGTGCGCGCCGGCCGGCAGCCACACCGCCATCGGCGTGTTGGCGATCGACCCGCCGGTCAGCGGCAGGTCCTGGATGGTCAGGTAGAGCGAAACCATCGACACCGTGCCCGGCAGGAACAGCGTGGCCAGCACCGCGGCGTAGACGTACTTGCCGTAGAACGGCCGCAGAATGGACAGCGCATAGGCCCCGGTGACCGCGACGAACAACTGCACGAACCAGGAACCACCCACCAGTACAACGGTGTTCGTCAGATAGCGGCCCAGGTCCAAGCTCGTCCACGCGGTCGAGATGTTCGACCAGTGCGCCTCCTCGGGCCACAGCGCCAGCGGGTGCCGCAACGACTCCTGGGTGGAGGAGATCGAGCCTTTGAACACCCAGTAGATGGGGCCCGCGCCCTCGATCACCAGCGCGGCGATCAGCAGCAGTTGGGTGGTGCCCAGGCCGAACCGGGTGAGGGGACGGCGGCGTTCCGTCTCGGACATCACGCCCCTGGTACCGGTACTCATTTCGTCCCCCACGTGCGGGTGAGCCGCAGATAGATCGCCGACAGGATCGCGAGCACCGCGGCCAGGCTCACGCTCAGCGCGGCGGCGCTGCCGTAGTCGCCACTGACGAACGCGTACCGGTAGATGAGCAGCAGCACGGTGACCGTGGAGTCCTCCGGGCCGCCGTCGGTGAGTACGAACGGCTCGGTGAACACCTGGAAGGTGTTGATCACTTGGAGCAGCATCATGATCAACAGGACCGAGCGCATGTGCGGCAGCGTGACGTGCCACAACCGGCGCCGGACCGAGGCCCCGTCCAGTTCCGCGGCCTCGTACAACTCGGTCGGCACACTCGCGAGCGCGGCCAGATAGATCAGTACCGCGCCGCCCGCGCCCGCCCAGGTCGCCTCCACCACCAGGCTCGTCATCGCGGTGTCGGCGGATTGCAACCACGGGTACGGGCCCAGGCCGACCTTGCCGAGCACCTCGTTGAACAGCCCCGAGTCCGGGTCGTAGAACCACTTCCACATCAGCACCGCCACCACCGGCGGGACCGCGACCGGCAGGTAGACCAGCACACGCATCAGCCCGGCGCCGCGCCGCAGTTCGGACATCAGCACGGCCAGGAACAGCGGCAACGGGAAGCCGATCAGCAGCGCCAGGCCGGTGAACACCAGGGTGTTCCACACCGCCTTGCCGAGCAGCGGATCGTCCAGCAGGGTCTGGTAGTTCTGTAGGCCGACCCAACTCGCCGGTTCGACCAGGTTGGTCTGCTGGAAGCTGAGCACCAGGCTGCGGATGATCGGCCACCACGAGAACAGGCCGAACACCAGCACGGTCGGCAGCAGGAACAACGCCGCCGCGACGTGCCGGGATCCGCCGCGCCACCGGGTCGCCTTGGGCAGGCCCTTGCGCGAGGGCACCTGCGCGACGACCGGCAGGCTCTCCCGGGAAATGGTCGGCGTACTCACCGCGAGCCCCCGTCGCGATCCGGGTACCGCCCGACGCCCCCGTGGTGATCCCGGTACGGCCCGGCACCCCCATCGCGATCCCGGCACATCCCGGCACCGACCGACCCCCCGCCGGCAGCAGGCGTCCGCATGATTCCGGGTCGACCCGACGCACCCCCTCGGCGTGCCCGGGTCTCGCCCCCGGTCACTGCGCCTGCGCCTTCTCGAAGGCCGGCCCGAGCCGGTCGCCGGCCTTCGCCAACTCCTCGCGCGGATCCGCGTCCTTGCGGGTCAACACGGCCTGCACCACGGTGTCCAACGCCCCGTACAGATCCTGCGCGGCGACCGGCGGCTCCACCTGGTAGTCCAGCTTGCCCACACCGGTGACGTAGGGCGCGAAGTTCGCGGTCGGGATGTTGGTGTGCTTGTTGATCGCGGCGTTGACCGGGTCGGCCACGGCGGCCGAGTAGAACGGCAGCGTTGGCAGACCGACCGCGAGCTTGTCCGCGGCCTGGGCGAGCGCGAGTTCCTCGGCCGCGGCCGGGTCGTACGTCGGCTTGAGGTAGAAGTAGTCGATCCACTTCACCGCCGCGGCCCGCTGCGCCGGTGTGGCCTTGGCGCTGACCACGGCCATCAGGCCGCCGAGCAGGGTGGCCTTGCCGCCGTTCTGTTGCGGAAGCGCGGCCATGCCGAAGTCGGCGGGCTTGCCGGAGTACTGGGTGATGTAGCGCTGGTAGCTGTTGACCGTGCTGATCATCATGCCGATCTTGCCCGCGGCGAAGTCGCGTTCGGCGTCCTGCTGGGTGCGCAGATGGTTGTTGCCCATCGAGTCGTCCTGCCAGCGCATCGCGGACAGTTGCTTGAGCGCGTTCTCGGCCGGGCCGTCGAGCAGGGACGGCACGTACTTGTCGCCGACCTTCTTCTCCATCGAGCCGCCGTAGGCGTAGGTCATCGCGGTGAGGATCCAACCGCCGGTGTTCTTGACGGTCATCTGGGTGTAGCCGGTGGCGCCGGTGTCGGAGATCTTCTTGGCGGCGCTACGCACCTCGTCCCAGGTCGCGGGCGGCTTGTCCGGGTCCAGACCGGCCTTGGTGAACAGGTCGCGGTTGTAGACCAGGCCGAGCGCGTACTCGGTGACCGGCAGCCCGTGGATCTTGCCGTCCGCGGCGGTGGCCGGGGCCAGCGCGCGCGGGTCCAGGTCGCCCGAGTGCGGCAGGCTCTTGACCTCGGTGCTCAGGTCGGCGATCTGCTTGCGCGCGATCAGGCCGGGCGGTTCGGTCAGCGGCACGGTCAGCACCGTCTCGGCGCTGCCGCCCGCCAGGCGGGCCGCGAACGTGCGCGCGTCCCACTGGGTGTCGGTCGGCTTGAGCTTGATGTTCGGGTTGGCCTTCTCGAACGCGGCGACCGCGTCCAGGAATTGTTGCCGCGTCTTCGGGGCCGTGGTCGCGGGCATGCCCGCGACGGTGATCGTGGTCTTGCCGGAGGAGCCGGCGCCGTCGGACGTGCCGGACGAACAACCGGCGGTGCCTGCGACGAGGGCGAGCGCGAGCGCCCCGGCCCCCGCCACCGCCCGACGGCGCCGGCGCCGGTGCGTGCTGACCGGGACTGACTCGGCCACGGGTACCTCCCTGGATCCTGGTGCTGCGGGCCGGACGTTGCTCCGGAGGGATGCCGCTCCGGACGCGGATGCGTCGGGCTGCGATGAGGTCGTATCTAATTCGCATTAGGAGAGTGTGTCAAGAGGGTTGCCGACAAGTTGCGCGGCCCGGCGAATCAGACATACGGCGACCTTGACTCGTGTCGACGATCGGAGTACACATTCGCTCTAATCCGCATTAGGTCAGCCCTGTCGCTCGGGAAAGGGATCCTCATGTCCACCCACCACGCACCCGACGACCACCACAGCGGCGACGGCGACCTGCGCCGACGCGGCTTCCTCGCCGGGGCGGTCGCCGTCGGTGTGGCCGGCACGGTGCTGCCGGGAACCGCGTTCGCGGCCGAACAGGCGGCCCCGGTGACCGTGTCCGCGCCGGGCATCAGCCTCACCGCCGGCGCCGACGGCTACGTCTCGATCCGCGACGGCGGCGGGATCGAGCGGGTGCGCCTGACCAGATTCATGGCCAAGGACACCGTCGCCGGCATCCAGCAGAGCACCGGCGGCACACCGTCGTTGATCACGCTCGCCGACGGCAGACCCGCGATCCGGGTCGAGTACACGCTGCCGGCCGCCGCGAACGGGATCACCGTCCGGGGCGTCTTCGACGTCACCGCGCACCGGGCGCATCTGCGCTGGGAGGTGGGCGGCTCGACCACACTGATCCCGGCCGGCTTCATGTTCGGGCGCACCGTACTCGCGCCCACCGCGCCGGAAACCTTCGCCGCGCTGACCACGTGGAACCGGGACGCGGGCGGCGGCATTCCGTACGAGACCAACGCCGGCGTGGTCTACCAGGAGACCTGGGCCGACACGAAGGCGTATTTCCGGCTCGCCGGCACCACTCCGGCCTGGACCAACGCCACCTGGATCCACGCGCCCGGCACCGCAACCACCGACGGCGCGGTGACCGAGGCCGACCTGGTGC
The DNA here is from genome assembly GCF_055558835.1 of Embleya sp. NPDC025285. Lineage (NCBI taxonomy): Bacteria > Bacillati > Actinomycetota > Actinomycetes > Kitasatosporales > Streptomycetaceae > Embleya > Embleya sp. NPDC025285. The sequence continues at coordinate 4,796 of NZ_JBVHLU010000117.1, read as the reverse complement.
TCGGCACGATGCGGCCCGCGGCGGCCGGCACCACCGGATCGGCCCGGCCGCTCGGTGTCGAGGTGTGGACCGACCAGCCGTTCTCGCTGTGGGACCGGGGCGGGGTACCGATGCCACTGCACGCGGAGGTCGCCAACGGCGGCGCCACGGACAAGGCGGTGCGACTGTCCTGGTGGGCGCGCGACTTCGACGGCCGGATCCTGGGCAGCGGCACGGTCACCGACACCGTCGCGGCGGGCGCCACCTGGGCGCAGACGTTCACCGTCACCTCGCCGCCGCACGGCATCGTGTTCACCGAGGTGAGCGCGACCTCCGGAACGGACGAGGCGTTCGCCCGGACCAACCTCTCGGTGCTGCCCTCGTTCGCCTACCAAGCGGGCCCCGACAGCATGTTCGGCATCGCCAACTACCCGTGGCTGCTCGAGCCGGACGCCCCGGCCGTGCTGGGCCTGATGCGGCGACTCGGCATCAAGCGGGTGCGGATCTCCTACGACGGCGGCCCCGGCCTGCCACCGGCCACGCTCGACGCGGCCGGCTTCGCGCACAACATCGAACTGGCCGGCATCCCACTCGGCGGCACCACCGCCCAGATCGCCGCGTGGGCGGACACCAACACCGCCAAGGCGATCGGCGCGAACGCCGACTGGTTCGAGGTGGCCAACGAGATCAACAAGCCGTGGATGAGCGGCCAGACCGCGTCCGCCTACGTCCGCGACGGACTGCACCCCGTACGGGATCGGCTGACCGCGGCCGGGGCCCGGACCAAGGTGATGAACGCGGGCCTGGCCGGGATGGACTACGTCTGGACCAAGAACTTCCGCGACGCGGGCGGCTGGGACCTGATCGACGGCTTCGCCTTCCACCCCGGCCGCGGCAACTTCACCCCCGACTACGCGCCGGCGCCGGCCGACTGGACCATGGGCGACCACGGCACGTACTGGAACTTCCTCGGCGGCCTGCGCAAGGCCCGCGAGGTGATCGCCGAGTACGGCGAGAAGGAGCTGTGGCTGACCGAGGCGTACGCGTGCACCAAGCCGAACAGTTGGTGGCACGACACCTATCGGCACGCGGCGGAGAACGTGCTGTTGACCCTGGCGCTGGCCAAGGCCGAGGGGGTGCGCTGCGTGAACTGGTACCAGTTGCACGACAGCGTGCTGGGCAAGCCGCAACTGGCCGACCCGGTGAACTCCGAATACCACTACGGGCTGATGCACCGCGACCTCGGCGCCAAGCCGTCGGCACTGGCCTACGCCACGGCGGCCCGGGTGCTGGATCGGGCCACGTTCGTCCGCCGGTTGAACCTGGCCGACCCGGATCTCAAGGGGCTGCTGTTCGCCTCGCCCGACGGCCCGATTTCGATCCTGTGGAGCCGCAAGGACGGGTACGTACTCAACCCCGACCACCCGACGGACTCGGGATGGTTCGCCGCGCCCGAGCCGTGGGTGGACGGGTGGCGGACGAAGACGACGCTGATGGTGGCGGCGGCCCCGGGAGCTTCACCGGCAGAGGCCGGGCGACGCGGTCGTGGGCATCGCGGCGGCGGGCGCAACACCGCGGCGACGGTCCGCGAGCTGGACTGCATCGGGCGGGAGCGGCTGCTGACTCCGGTGCGCGGGCGCGTGGAGCTTCGCCTGGATGGCGCGCCTCGGATCTACTACGGGCTCACGGACACACCGGACGCACCGTGTTGATCCGGGCCGACGGATCCGCCGGACACACGGCCGGTACGGGCTGACCGGCACGCTGGACCGGGCGTGCCGGGCGTGCCGGGCGTGGCGGACGTGCCGGACGTGCCGGACGTGCCGGGCGTGGCGGGCGTGGCGGGCGTGGCGGACGTGCCGGACGGGACGGACGGGCCGCGAAGGCGGCGCGGCGACGCGGCGGGCGGCCTCGTCGGGGTGGAGCGGGGCGGCGGCGGACTCGGTGCCGCCGCCCCGGTCTGGTGGCGGATCAGTTGTAGGTCAGGGGCGGGCTGAGCGGGGTGCGGGTGACGCAGTACCAACTGGGCCACGACGACGACGTCGGGAACAGCACCCGCAGGCTCCAGTTGCTCGGTGAGGGCGGCGAACCGGTGAGCACGGCGTTCAATGGCTGCCCGGGCGAGATGGTGCCGCTGACCTTCGGAATCGCACCCAGGTTGAGCACGGGCGCACCGGCCGTGTAGGGCGGATTGATCGTGCCGTCGTAGACCACGCCGCCACTGGGTCCGTTGAAGAGCACGGTGGTGTTGATCGAGTTCGCGGGGAAGCTCACCGGGACCGCCGTGGCGATGTTCACCTTGAGCAGGCCACCGCCGGTGCTGTACGTCACCTTCGTGGTGAACGTTCGGCCCCTGGTGTCCACGCAGTTGTAGGGGGATGTCGAGGGCCCGCCCGCAGAGGCGGTACCGGCGAACGTGGTCACGGCGGCGAATGCGCCGGCGGTGGCGAGCGCGGCGATCTTTGCGCGCTTGGACATACCTGTCTCCTGGGTTTCTGGGCTGGACCCGAACCGTGCGGAGGAGCAGAAGTACACCGGGTGCGACCACACCCGTCACGCGCGCCCAGTAGACCAACCCCCGCCCCACCCCGACAAGCCGGCCGACGGGAATGTCTCGATCTGGCAAATGGCGGGATCCGGCGACCGGCGGTGGCGCGGTGCGCGGTACGGGGTGCGTGGTGTGGGTGCGTGGTAGGGGTGCGTGGTGGTGGGGGGTGCGCGTGTGCGTTGCGCGGTGCGCGTTGTGCGGTGGCGCCGGTCCTATGAGGTGTCGGGTGCATTACGGATTCTGTACCTACTGGTATGTACACTCGCAGCATGAGTTCGAATACCGCCGACCTGCTGATCGAGACCACGCGTGACCTCCTCTGGGAGCGCGGCTATATCGGCACCAGCCCCAAGGCGATTCAGCAGCGGGCCGGAGTGGGCCAGGGCAGCATGTACCACCACTTCACCGGCAAGTCGGATCTCGCGCTGGCCGCGATCGACCGGACCGCCAAGGAGATGCGGGCCGCCGCCGAACGGCAGTTCGCCGCGCCGGGAACCGCCGTCGAGCGGATCACCGCCTACCTGCGACGCGAGCGCGACGTGCTCAAGGGCTGCCCGATCGGCCGGCTGACCCAGGATCCGGACGTCATGAGCGACCCGGCGCTGCGCGGACCCGTCGACGAGACCTTCGTCTGGCTGCGCGGCAGGCTGGCCCGGGTCCTGGCCGAGGGCCGCGCGCGGGGTGAATCGGGTGTGGCCGCGCTCGACCCCGACAGCACCGCCGCCACCATCGTCGCGGTGCTCCAGGGCGGTTACGTACTGGCCCGCGCCGCCGACTCGACCGAGCCCTTCGACCAGGCCGTGACCGGCGTACTCGGCCTGCTGAGCGCACCGCCGCCCACCGGCCGGGGCTGAAGCCGGGTCCGAAACCGAGTCCGGGCTTGCGAAACAGAGTCCAGGCGACATCGAGTCCGAGCGAGACAGAGTCCGAGCGAAACAGGGTCCGAGCGAAACAGGGTCCGAGTTCCGAGGAGCCCCCTACATGCAGGTCATCCGTACCCAGACCGCCACCGCCGCGGCACCGCCCGAGTGGCTGACCGGCCCGGCCTGGCTCGACGAGATCGCCGCGCCGGTCGAGCCCTCGCGGGTGCGCGTCGACAGTGTGCACTTCGCACCCGGCTCCCGCACCGTGTGGCACCGCCACCCGCTCGGCCAGGTGCTCCACATCACCGAGGGCACCGGCCTGGTCCAGCACCGCGGCGGTCCCGTGGAAACCGTGCGTCCCGGCGACACCGTACGCATCGCGCCCGACGAATGGCACTGGCACGGCGCCGGCCCCACCACATTCATGACCCACCTGGCCATCCAGGAGGTGGCCCCCGACGGCACCGAGGCCGAACGAGGCGACCCGGTCACCGACACGGAGTATCAACCCGTCGGATAGCCGATTCAGCCGACACCGAACCGCAACGACCACGAGGACGGGACCTTCGGACATGTACGCCCATCAGTACGAGATCACCTTGCCCGCCGACTACGACATGGGCATCATCCGCAAGCGCGTCGCCGACTTCGGGCACGGCCTCGACGACCGGGCGGGCCTGGGCCTGAAGGCGTACACGATCCGCGAACGCGGCGTCGACGGCTCGCCGGTCAACGAGTACGCGCCGTTCTACCTGTGGCGGGACATCGGCGCGATGGCCCACTTCCTGGTCGGCGGTGGCGGCTTCCAAGGCATCATCCGCGACTTCGGTCGCCCCCGGGTCCGGCACTGGACCGGCTTGGCCCATCTGCCCGGCCCCGCTCGGGAGCACGCGCCCAAGGCCGCCTCCCGCCGCCTGCTTCCGCTGCCGGCCGACCCCGACCCCACGGGTCTCGGCCTGGCCACACACATCGACGCCGAAATCGAAGCCCTACACGCGCTCGCCCGCACCGACGGCGTCCACACCGCTGCCCTCGCCCTCGACCCGAACCACTGGCACCTGATGCGCTTCGTCCTGTGGCAGGGCCCCATCCCGACGCCCCACCACAAGGACACCACCGAACGCTACGAAATCCTGCACACATCCACACCGTCCCTGACCGACCTGCCTACCGGCCGCCTCACCTGAGACGCGCGCCCGCATCCGCGGCCCAAACGGGGCGAACTTCGCGCACACACCGGAGGGCGGGTGGGGCATCGGGGCGGGGCTGGGTCGGGGGCCGGAGCGGGGCGGGGCTGGGTCGGGACCGAAACGGGGCGGGGCTGGGTCGGGACCGAAACGGGGCGGGGCTGGGTCGGGACCGAAACGGGGCGGGGCTGGGTCGGGACCGAAACGGGGCGGGGCTGG
>NZ_JBVHLU010000116.1:0-30848 GCF_055558835.1 Embleya sp. NPDC025285 | reverse complement strand
CATCCAAAACCATCCCGCGCTCCTCAACGGCTTCCTCGCAGCAACCGACCTGACATGACGAACCAACAACAACCGAATCCGCAAAGCTCAGTAGTCGACCCGGAGGCTACCTGGGTAGCTTGGCGGTGCGCCCTGGGTGGGCCGTGCCGACGTAGCGCGTGGCGGTCCGCTCCATAGTGCCGAACAGCCGCATCGGCTTCAGCGGGTCGGCACTCTTTGGGGGTGTGGGTGACCACCACCAGATCACGGCGGCCGAAACTACCGGCCGAGCGGGTCGCGGCGTTGGACGCGCTCGGCATGGGGTGGACGTGAGACGGATGTGAGGTGCGGCGCCACGTTCGGCTCGGCGCGCGGTGTTCCCGTCGGAGGGAATTCCGCGCGCCCGGTCGGGTGTGAGTTTCGGGACGGCGAGACGTTGTCGGTCTTTGTCCGCCTCGGGCCGTCGTGGCGGTTCTCAGGCCGCGGCCGTTCGGTCCGCCGATTCGGTGGCGCTGCGGTATGCGGCGTTGATCCGGCGAGCCTCCTCGAGTTGGACTTCGAGGATGACGATGCGGCAGGCGGCTTCGATGGAGGTGCCCCGGTCGACGAGTTCCCGGGCGCGGGCGGCGATGCGCAGTTGGTAGCGGGAGTAGCGGCGGTGGCCGCCCGCAGAGCGCAGCGGGGTGATCAGGCGGGCTTGGCCGACGGCGCGGAGGAAGCCCTGGGTGGTGCCGAGGATTTCGGCGGCGCGGCCCGTGGTGTAGGCGGGGTAGTCGTCGTCGTCGAGACGGCGGTGTGAGGTGTCTGCTGTCATCGTGCCTCTCTGGGGAACGTGGAGGGGCCCTGGTGCCGTTCGGCATCCAGGGCCCCGAAGGAACTGCTACACCACCTGCCGGCCCTGTTGCTGCGCCGGCCTACTGTTTCCGCGGACCCGACCGAACTGCCGTCGGGGGCGCGGGGATCGCGGTTGCTTGACCGGAGACCACCTCGCTAACGATGTCCTGCGGTACCCGGGCTCGAGACTTCCGCCCGGGCGATCCCGATGGCGCTTCCACTCCTTCGTCTATTCCTCGGTTGCGTACTGCCGGTGATACCCACTGCCGGGTGGCCTGTGACAGCGCCACGCTTCGACGGCCAGCCCCGATCGCCCGTCCTGCGACTGCTCTGGCTTGGAACCCCACCGCCGAACCTCCCGATGCGCGCGTCCGCAGTCGACGCCTTCACCGAGGTACTGCTCACCTACTCCACTGCGGGTACTGCGAACTGCACTTGCGGGTACCGCCACCGCGTGGACCGCGGTACTGCTCACGGCGACCGCCGATCACGGCGGGCCACCCGGTGCGGCCGTCAGTCCCGTCGCCGTCCTGCGACCATCCTGGCTTCGGGACTCCACCAGCGCACCGTCCTGCGCACTGCGACTACCTGTACTGCTGTACTGCGACCGGCAGTTCGTCTCTGCCAGGCCCTTCCGTCTCTCTGGGCTACGAGAGAAACCATAACCACACCAGCACCCAATGTCTACTCCGGACACCACAGATTTTTGAGAACTTGAAGCACATAAAATCTGCCCCGTACCGTGACCCCCTCGCCGGCCGCGACCTTTCCTCCAAGAGGTGCCCCCACGGTTCGATCAGGTTGGCCCGAACGCGATCATCGTGGGCATTCCGGGGCAGACTGCCGCCGGCACAACCGGCGGGATCCCCGCCGGTAGGCCCTTTCAGCCCGGGAGTCGTCGTGGACCACAGCCGTATCGGCACGGGGCGGCCCGCCGTCCCGGCCTGCGCCGCCGGGCGCATGCCGTGAGCGTCGTGCCGTTGGAGAGCGAGGACGTGGTGTGGTTCCGCGACAACCTCATCGGCGCGTCGGGGCCGCCTCCCGGCCGGCGGCCCCGATCGGGATGGGCGAGCACCGGGCCGGCGAGGTCGCCCTGGCCATGTCCGAAGCCGTCTCCAACCTGGTCAAGCACGCCGTCGCCGGGGCGATCGTGCTGCCGATCGTGCGCACCGGGCAGCACGCCGGGATCGAGTTCCTGGCCCTGGACAGCAGACCGGGAATGGCGGACGTCGGGGCCGCGATGCGCGACGGCCGCTCGACCGCCGGCACCCTGGGCATCGGCCTGGGCATGGTCGCCGAATCGCGGACACCATCGACCTACACTCCGCCCCCGGGCACGGAACCGTGATGTCAGCGCGCTGGTCACGCACTCCGACGGCCTGACCCGACGATGGAACCCCGAAGCCCTCCACGGAGTCCTCCGACACTCGCCCGCCGTGATCGCGGGACACCTCCTGCGCGGCGCGGGCAAGTACCACGACGACGCCTCGGTCGTCTTGGCCAAGGGACCGTGGTGACAACAACACGACCGCCCTCGCGTGGCCCGTCGCGTGCAAGTGCGGCGGGCCACGCGAGGGGCCGAACCATGGCCGCGCGGGTGTCCGGTCATGAATTCACCCTCGGATGAGGCGACGTCGGCGCGGGATTCAGGCGCTGTCCCAGGGGTCGGGCAACGGTGGTGTGGCGCGGAGTCGGGTGACGCGTTCGCGGGCCCCGACGTCGGCCGGGCGCCGGCCGTCGGGGTCGAAGAGCGCGACGGCGGCGCTTCGAGGGCGGCGCGGCCCGGGCGGTGCCATCCGGGCGCGGCTGGTCCGGCGGCGAGCAGCCGGGGCAGGGTGGTGAGATTTGAGGCCGAGTTCGCGGCGGGCCCGGCGGATCGCCGGCTTCGTGTCTTCTTCCGCATCCGCCACTACTGCGGCGCCGGCCGGAGCCAGGACGAAGTGCGAGGGATACGAACCGCGGTCCGCCCTGGGTCGGAAGCGGCGCGTGTCAGGGCCCGCCGACCGAAGGTCGGACGACCGGAGGGTGAGCGGAAGGTCAGGCGGTCGGGTAGACGATTTCCACCCGGCGATTCCTCTTGCGCCCTTCCTCGGTGCTGTTGCTCGCGATCGGATCCTTCTCGCCCAGGCCGCGGACGTCGAAGGCCACGCCCGGGCCGAGCGCCGCGAGCAGCACCGCGTGCACAGCGTTGGCACGCTGTCGCGACAGTACGTCCCCGTGCGCGGACGAACCCAGATTGTCGGTGTAGCCGAGCACGGTCACCGTGGCTGGATGCGACCGCTTGATCTCCTCGGCGAGGGTTGTGATGCGTGTGGTGGCCGAGGCACTCAGTACGGCGCTGTCCTTACCGAACAGCACCTCCGCCTGCAGCGCGACTCGAATGTCGGTACTGGTCTCCGCTCGGCGCTCTTCGCCTCCCTCGTCCTCTACGATCCGACCGATGTCGAGTACGCGGGCAGGAGCCAGCGTGGCCCCTTCGGCCAGTCTCAGGTCGGGATCGGCCGTGTCGATACGGACCGTGGGCCGGGTCGAAGTCGTCGTGCCCGGTGGCGTGGGAGCCTCGTCGGCAACGGCGCCGCGGATACCGACGATCGACGCGCTCGTCAAGAGAGCGAAGACGGCCAGAGTACGGCCGGTGCGATATGAGGGGACGCCACGTGACATACGGGGTCGGGTCGTCGAGGTCCTCATCCGGAAATGCTCAGCGAGGTGGTGGCGAAGTTGGGCAGCGTGAAGTCGACCTCGGTCGTGGTGGCGGGGGGCGCCGGGAACTGCATGAAGACGGGAATCGACTCACCCGGTCTCAGCGCGGTGAGTTTATTGGTGCACAAGCACTGCCCGTCGGTGTCGCGCAAAATGTAGTAGCGCTTCTTCGCGGCCTTGTCGACCAGGGTCGCGCCGGCCACCGAGTTGAGATTGTTGTTCTGGATGACGGTCTCGGTACCCGACCACGCGGCGGGATTGAGGGCAATGGGGCCGCTGTTGGTGAGCACACCTTGGACCGTCACGAATCCCCCGGAGTCTCGTACGACCTGGTGGACGACGAGCGCCGCTCCACCCGTGCCCTTGATCTCCGCGAGTCTGGCATTCGCGTCGACCGGTGTCCCGGCGGCGGTCCCCGTCCTGGGTGCCGTCCCGGCCGAGGCGGGCTGGGCTCGCGGCTCGTCCGGACCCGTATTTTGCCCCGTTCTGCCTTCCTCGCTGCATCCAGCGACGGCGAAGGATGACGCGGCGGCCAATCCGACGATAGCCATCTTCCCTCGTCGCGTAGAGGCGGAGAGCCTTGAGTTCACGTTCTTTCTCCCCTGTTGGGCCGCGCGCCATAACCCCTCGGAGAACCGAGGGATTCGGTGCGTAGGAAACGTCCGAAACCGGTTGATTCACGCTCACGGCTTCCGGGACACGACACTAGATCAACTACGCGACGGCGAAAAGGGAGAGGGGCCCTCGCGAACCCATCAGGGATTGTGCGGACGCGGGTGTGCGGAATGACCGCGATGCGGGTCGAGGCCGTCGCGACCCTCCTTTGGCGCACCGCGATACGGCGTCGTGGAACTGTTTCGCGGTTGGCGGCGCGACGGCGATCGGCTCGGGGATCCACGCCGAAGTGGAGAAGGACATGACGCCGTCGATCCGCCCCTTTGTAGGGTCGGGGACTGGCGCGGTGGCGTTTCCAGTCCCCGCCGCTTCAAACCGTGCAACGCGTGCGCCCCGCCCTCGACCCACCTGCGTTGCCACTCGACACCGCCTTTCGAGGCGTCGATCATGCGTGCGGGTTCCGTTGACGTCCCCCATGCCGTGGGAACCGCCGCAGTTGCCGGCATCGGTCACCGGGAGCAGGAGGATCCTGATCGTGGGCGACGCGAAGTTCGTCGAAATATTTCCCAGTTCGCAATGTCCGCGCAAAGTGCGTCATCCGTGCAGTCGGAGCTTTACCGGGGGCGTCCGGCATACTCGCGGCCATGTCCTCTTCCAAATCCGTCCCGAGCACGGCTGACGGTGTCCGGCCCCTCGCGACCGGCAGGCGGGTGCTCGTCAGCGGCGCCTCCCGCGGCCTCGGTCGAGCCGTCGCGCAAGCCTTCGCCGCCAATGGCGATCGAGTCGCGGTACACCACGGCAACCGCCGCGACGCGGCCCAGGAGACACTGGCGAGCCTGGCCGGGACCGGTCACGTCCTTGTCGGTGGCGACCTCACCGACCCGGCCGCCATCGCCGCGGCAGTCGACACGACGGCTCACGCCCTCGGCGGTATCGACGTACTCGTCAACAACGCGGCCGCGAGCACCCCGGCCCACCCTCCGGCGACCACCTCGTACCCCGACTGGACGGCCGCCTGGCACCAGCACGTCGCAGTCAACCTGCTCGCCACCGCCAATCTCAGCCACCTCGCCGCACGCCGCATGATCGACCAAGGCACCGGGGGACGCATCGTCAACATCGGCTCACGCGGCGCCTTCCGCGGCGAACCCGACCATCCTGCCTACGGAGCCACCAAAGCCGCGATCCACGCCCTCGGCCAATCCCTCGCCGTGGCCCTGGCGCCCTACGACATCGCCGTCGCCTCCGTCGCCTCCGGCTTCATCGACACCGATCGCGTCGCTCACCGCCTCACCGGAACCGAAGGCGCCACCATCCGCGGCCAAAGCCCCTTCGGCCGAGTCGCCGACCCCCACGAAATCGCCGCCGCCGTCCTGTGGTTGGCATCACCCCAAGCCCTGTGGGCCTCCGGCACCATCCTCGACCTGAACGGAGCCTCCCACCTCCGCACCTGACACCCCGCCGGCAGACCCACAACGACCCGCACCGAACCGGACCGTCCTGGGATCGACGACCCCACATACCACGCCTCGATCATCCGAAGAACGCGAGCGTGAGCGCACCCGCCCGACGCCGCCGACACGATCCCTCGAATGAATGAGCTCCCCGTCGCACGTCGGGAGAGCCCGATTCCAGGAAGCGTCGCGACAGTTTTCGGCACTCGATGCAAGCCAACCAGCCCGGACGAAATCACCCGCCGGACGGGGCGCCCCCACGTCCGACTGACACGCCCCCAAACCCCCCGCACAGATCCTCGCCAGGGCCAAGCCCGAGCACACCCGGACGCGGGTGTTCGAGATCGTGCCGAGCGTGTCGTACCCGCCGAAGGCTGCGGATCCGGCCCGGCCGGCGGCTGGGCCAAGCAGGAGGCCAGGAGGGCACTGCGCGAGCGATTGGTGATCACGGCGAGCATCGAGGTGAAATGGTGGCCCCCGGTGCGCAATCGGGCAAAGACTCAAACGACGCGTGGACACACCCATGCCGACCCGACGGCACGCTCCCGGCCGGGGGCCACCTGGCAGAGCCGGCAGGTCTTCGCCGCCGTACCGCCCCGAAACCACCCGAGCCCGGCACACCGCTGCGCAGCAGGAAAGAACGTCCGGCCTATCACTCCGCGTTCATGACGGTCCGCACCCCGGCCGGCGACACCCTCGCCACGAACGTAGGCACGCCGATGCTCCCGGGCCCGGAGCCTCCGGCAACAGACCACCGCCCGACCGTCCCTGATCGCCGGCGGGCCCACCCACGCGTGCCTGTCGCCTACGTCCTCTTGCCACCGGGCGCGACCGCCAAGGCCCTCGCCGCCCGGGTCCGCCCGCTGCCTCGGCGTCCCCGTCACCACCCGCATGACGCAGGCCCACCCTGTGCCCAGCACAAACACGGGCCAGTCCTTGAGAGGCACGGAACTATGTGCAAATCACCCATGCGTTCTCAACAAAAACCGCGTCATCCCCAGGCCGGATCACACACCGCCCACACCCGGACCCACCGCAACGTTCTCAACCAACCTGCAATACGACAGGTCACACCACCACCCACACACCGACCAGCCACCTCGAAATCACAGATGTGTCGGCTTACGGCGTGGCGACAGCCGACCGCAGACGCCCATCTCAGATCGAGTGTTCACGGCCCCGGCGAAGATCCACGACGACCGGGAGAACGCGGCCTGCCCTATTCGGATCCTCACGACTCGACGCCCGCGTCGGCTTCGGGATAAAGGCGTGGAAGATGGGCGTGAATCCTGCGGCAGTGGCCCTCGTCATCTCCCCATACAGCCTGGGTGACCTGTTGGTGTTGACCGGCTGTGGTCCGGCCGCGTGTCGCCCCGAACAGTCGATGAGCACTGCGGCCATCACGCTGAGTTGCGCACCGCCGGGGAAATGGCCTACTCCGTCCTCTTCGATCATGATCGTACCTGGGCGTTTGATCTTATCGCCGTGATACTCGGCTTCCGCCAGTTCGCCTGACGCGGCCGTCTGGCGGATCTCCAGCGGGGGTGCCCGCCCATCAGAACGGCCGGCGATCCAGACCGTCCTCAGCGGCATCTTGTGCGCCTTCATCGGCAGAGGGCCGGACGCTTCATGAGCGGCCATGCGGTCCTGCCGATCCGTCCTGTCCATGTGGACGTCGTGGGTGGCGCCGTTGCGGGAGAGTGTGCTGGGCCCTGGCACGAAGGCCACGAGGTTGGCGAAGTGCTGCGTCAGGTGCCGCAGCGCGTCGACCGCTGTCATGCCGGCGGCGGACTGGAAGACGAGAGTTCGGGCCGTCTTGCCGATGACGCCGGGGAGCCGATCCAGGTAGCGAAACCCCGCCTCCAGATCCAGTCTGCCCTTTTCGCGCACCGGGGCTTTCGTGACGAGTTGGTCGCCTCGTCCGTCGGCGCCACTGCCGAAGATCTGATGGGAGACGAACGCGACGTCGCGGGCGATCAGGGCGGCGAATTGGGGCCGGAACGTGGGGGCCATGCCCAGATCGAAAAACGGGTAGGCGACCTCGACGGTGGGCAGCGGAGTGTCCGGTGCGACCGAGGTCGGCCGGACCACGTGCATCCACGTCTTGCGACCGTCCCGGGTGTGCGCCTGGTGGAGGGACACGTCGACTTCCGGGATGCCTGCCCCGCGCATTTCACTGTCGGCGGGTCCTGCGACCAGGATCGGTTCGGTCCCCGGCTCTGTTGCCTCCAGACGGTACAGGCGCGGCGGGATGAGAAGCGACTGATACTCGAACTCGATGAAACCATCCCCGTCGCCGCGGCCGGCCGTCATCGCGGTGATCGCCCCGTAGACGCCCTCGACGGCGACACCGGGGACTTCGCTTCTCATCATCTGGCCGGGAAAAACAGCCGTCCAGCGGTTCCCGACAGTCAGTCGCCCCGGCGCAGAGTCGGGCCCGCGGTCATCGTGCGCGAGATTGACGATGTCCACGCGTACCTCGGCGCCGTTTCGTCGCACGTGCAGCGCCAAGGCGGGCGGCAGGTCGGGGCCGCGGTCGACGACCTCGAACTCGCGGATCACGTCGCCTGGTCGCTCCGCGATCAGTTCCGTCAGCCGCGCGCGGCTCTCACCCACAGCTGGTGGGTCCACCATGAGGATTCGTCCCGACCGTTCCCCGTCACCGTCGAATCGCAGCAAAAATACCCGGCGATTCCCGTCTGGCCCGACCGGTCCGAGCCGCACTCGGCCGAGAACCCCTTCCGCCTCGTCCTGAATGGTGTACTCACGGGCCGGGTCGTGCCATCGGTCGACGACGTGGATCCCGTTCGCGGTGTTCAGGATGTGGCTGTACGAGATCGCGATGTAGGTGTCGGGTCGGGGCCCGGGGACGAAGTCGAAACGCGAGTTGCTCCCGGCACGCAGAACTCGGGGCAGCGGTTCGTCACGGACCACGCCCTCCGGGTCGATCCTGCGCATGTAGGCGGTCCAACCGGCGTCGAGCTGATGACGTCCTTCGTCGGACGCGCCAACCGCGTACAGGGAATGCACGAACATGTCGGATCCGAGCCAGGACCCGGACGGCCGTTGGGCGGGCCGCAGCGGCGCGCAGACCTCTTCGCCGGTCTCCGTGCTGATCAGGTGGAGAGAAGTCCCACCCTCGTTGACGGGGTGCGCCGCGGAATAGATCAGATGCCTGCCGTCTTCGGACAGCCAGAACCCGTCGGGGTAGAGCCCCGGCCATTCCATGCTGGGGTTGAAGCGATCTACCAGCACACGCTCGGCACTGTCGCCGGGCCGAAAGATCAGTTGCATGGTGCCATCTCGGGAACGGCGCGTGAAGCAGCTGCCGGCCGGGGAGGCGACCTGCGGCCGCTGTTGGGCGAACGTGGTCATCGCCCACGTCTGTACGCCGACCACGTCGATCAGCTCACGCAGGCGTGTCAGATACCGATCGGCCTTCGCCCGATGATGGACGCTCCAGTCGTTGTCCTCGTCAGCCAGCGCCACCCACGGGTTCGGATATCGAACATCGGGGTCGAACGGCGCCTCGATCGTGGCCTCGCGGTACAACCGCTTCAGCAGCGACAGCTTGCCGGTCCATGACACCGAGTGCTTCCTTCGAAAGGGCGGATGTCTGATCGCCCGACATTATCCGAGCTGACGGGATCATCAGGGAAGAGGCTTTGTCCGATGAGCGGTGACGAAGTGCCGCGGCCGTCGTTGGCATGGTGTGCGAGCCACCGCGTGACGGACGATGTCGGGATCATCCGGGTGTCATCGTGGGCCGGGAGGATCCGGTGCCGTGCCATGCCCGGTCGGGTCTGGCGCGACGCGGTTGCTTCTGCGAGCTGTTGGAAGGCCTGATCGCCGAGGCAGCCTGCCGGGAGGGCGAATTGCCTCTGGTCGACGTGGATTGCATTCCACCAGGAAGCTGTAGCCGACCGAGCACGGCGATCAGCAAATCTGGCCCGGCCTCACCGGGAAAGGCAATCGTTTCGCAGACCACACCGGATGGGCCGACGCGGCGGGTTCGGAGAGCCAGAACGAGAAGATCTTCGGCCCCACCGTCCACCTCCTGGAACTCGCGGCCGGCGTGCGCCTGGGCCTGCTCGCCGAGCCGCGCATCGAGGGGTCCGGGGATCGCGCCGCAGGCGCGGTGGTGGCCCGTGGGCTCAGGCGAGGGCGGCGACCAGCAGGGTGAAGGCGGCGATGATGACGGCGACGCGGACGTAGTGGTACCGCTCCCAGCGGTTCAGCTGCTGCTGCCAGTCGGCGGGCCGGTTCTCGGGGGTCCAGGTCTTGTTCCGGTTGTTGATCGGGACGAGCAGCAGCACCGACATGAGCACGCTGACGATCAGCAGGCCGGCGGCCGTGACGACGAGTCCGGTGCCGTCGCGGTGCCATGCGGCGACCGCCCAGGCCACGCTGAGGACGAACGAGCCTATGTACCAGAACGGCATCAGGGCGCCGAGCATGCGGCCGCCGTGGGCGTGGCCGAGTTGGCGACTGTCCTCGGGAAGCGCGTCCAGGATCCGCTTCATGACGAAGATGACGCAGAACTCCACCCCCACCATCAAGCCGACGACCACGGTGGTGAAGACCTCGAGCGCGTTGAGCATGACGACCCCTTCGGAAAACTAGCGTCGCTAGGTTATGACGCAACACTAGTTCTACTGTCGCTCGGTTGTCTAGCGATGCTAGATTCGGGTCATGTCGGTACAGGAGCGCAAGCAGCGCGAACGGGCGGAGCGCGAGCGCCTCATCGTGGCGATCGCCCGCGAAGTCGCCGAGCGGCAGGGTTGGGACGCGGTCAC
This sequence comes from Embleya sp. NPDC025285, assembly GCF_055558835.1. Taxonomy (NCBI): domain Bacteria; kingdom Bacillati; phylum Actinomycetota; class Actinomycetes; order Kitasatosporales; family Streptomycetaceae; genus Embleya; species Embleya sp. NPDC025285. The sequence continues at coordinate 20,467 of NZ_JBVHLU010000116.1, read as the reverse complement.
CACCCGCCTGCTCGCCGAGCGCATCGAGTACAGCCAGCCCGTCCTCTACAGCCACTTCCGCAGCAAACGCGAGATCATCGGCGCCGTCGCCCTGGAGGGAGCCGCGGAACTGGCCGCGGCGGTGCGGGCCGCGGTGTCCGCCGCGGACGGCCCGCGCGCCCGGGTGTACGCCCTCGCCCGTGCCTACCTCGACTTTGCCGCGCGCAACCCGGCGGTCTACGACGCCATCTTCCAGCTCGACAGCGGCCTGGCGTTCGCGCACGAGGACACTCCGGGACCGCTGAAGGACGCCTTCGCCGCGCTGCTGGAGAGCCTGGGCGAGGCCGCCGGGGACGGCGTCCACCCGGGGCTGTTCACCGAGGTGTTCTGGGCGTCCCTGCACGGGGTGGCGACCCTGACCCGGTCGGGACGACTGCCGCTGGAGTACACCGAGTCGAGACTGGAACTGCTGGTGGACCGGCTCACCAGGGGTTAAGGGCATGTCTCACGTGGCGAGTTCACGAGCTGCGGCATGATGGCTCTTTGTGGGGGTTGATCTGTCGCAGCGACTGGTTCCTGACGAACCGTAGGATCCGGTGGCGCCCTTGCTGCCACCGTTCAGGCCGCGTCCGCAGGGCGGCGGAACCGCGCCGGTGGACGAGCGGGCGGTCTACGCGGCATCGTCGTCCGGATCGCCCGCCCAGGCGTCGAGTTCGCCGAACGACTCGGAAGGCACCGTTGGAAAAATCGAACGCATCATCGCCTGGCTGTTCGGCTACCGCCGCCTCACCGTCCCGCCCAACTCACCACGTGAGACAAGCCCCTAGGGACCGCGACGAGTGAGGGATCTCGTGTTCTTCTAGCCACAACCGAACACGCCCCGTTTGGCCGTAGCGTTCGTCGGCGGTCACCCACCCGAACGGGATGCCCGACGCGACGACGCGTTTCAGCATCCGCAGGCCCAGGTCGGGTTTCGTGGCGAACTCGACATCGTCGCCGATGTCCGCGGCCCGGCACCGCTCCCGCCCAGGAACCGGCTGCCCGGAGCCCACACGTCAGCCGACCATTCCTGGTCGAGTCGTCTGCGGGGGCGTCGGATCACCGTCGGCCTCTTCCTGGCCGGCTGCGGGCGGTCAGGAACAGGAACACCCGGGCCGGCAGGGCAAGTCCGGCGCCCACCGTGTGCATCGTAGCCGCGCTCCGATCCAGCGTCGCGCCTCCGATTGTGGTGCCGAGCGCGATGCCCAGGTATATCCCGGACGAGTTGAGTGACACCAGCAACGGCACCTCGCGGGGCGCGGCTTCGATCAGTCGGTGTGGCTGCGCTGGTGTCTGTGCCCAGGAGGCGGCGCCCCACGCGAAGAACAGCGCGCCGACCAGGGCCGTCGGCGGGTTCCCGGCCGCCGGGCCGCCGAGGACGATCAGCGCCGCGGCCATCACCGGATAGGTGACCGCCAACACCCGTACCGATCCCAGGTGGCCGGTGGCATGTCCGGAGCCTGGATCGCCCAGCACGGCGCCTGTGCCGTACAGGACCAGCATCCACGCGACCGCGGAGCCGGTCACACCCACCGCCGCCAGGGCGGGTGCGCTGTAGGCATAGGCGGTGTACGCGGCGGTCATGCCCAGAACGGTCAGCGGCAGCACGGTGAGCACTCCGGGTCGTCGCAGCACCGCGAGCCGTACCCGCAGCGGCACCCGCTCGCCGCCGGGTAGCGCGGGCGCGATCACCCGGACGGCGCCGGCTATCAGCGGTAGGCGCTGCCGGACGCGGGTAGTGGCCGCACATGGCCCGACGACAACACCTGATCAACGCGAATCCGGAACGCGTGTGGGACGTTCTCGCGGACGCGCGGCGCTACGCCGAGTGGGTCGTGGGAACCAAACGCATCGAACGGGCCGACGACACGTGGCCTCGAAAGGGAGCACGGCTGGTCTACACGATCGGCCTCGGACCGATCACGTTCCGGGACGAATGCATCGTCCGCCTCTGCGACCCGGGCAGGCGTCTGGAGCTTGAGGCGGTGGCGTCCCCACTGGGGACGGCTCGCATCGGCATCGAACTACTACCCTGGGACGCCGACACTCTGGTCCTGGTGGACGAGCATCCGCTCCGAGGCCCGGCCGCCCGGCTACACGGCCCGCCGGGCGAGGTGCTCCTGCACCTGCGAAACCGAAAGATGCTCCGCAACCTCGCCCGGGTCGCCGAATAACCATCTCGCAATCGCGAACGCCAATCGGCTGCCGGCGCATATCGGTTTGCGCCACCGACCACCGCGCCGAAGGACGATCCCGGGAACACGTCGCGGGCCGCACCGTCGGCCACCGAGGCACTGCGCCACGGCCTCCTCGGCACGACGGCGCCGACGCGGTCGTCGTCGGAGTCGGCCCGCACGCCTGCTCGGCCAAATGGTGACGACCGCACGTTCCGGCGGCTTCGTCGCCTGCCGGCGAGGATCGTCAGCCGCGACCGACGCCTCCTCGCGCCAGAGACGGCGTTCAAGACGACGGTGCCTCGGTCGCGGAAAGTCGACGGCCGCGCCCGGTCGGCGGTGGCCGCCGCGCTCACCGGCGGCGAGCGATGCCCTGCCATCGGATACTCCCGTGGCGGTGTCACGCGTACCCGACGTCGTGCTCCTGCACGAGCGCCCCGCTCCGGCTCGCAGGCCCCCGACCGCCCCACCCGTCCCTCGACCGGGCCCGTCGGGCGCGAGTGTCACGCGCCGGGGCGGTCAGTGTTTTTCGGCACGGATGATCACCAACTCTTCCTCGTGCTCGCCGACCTCCACCAGTCCCCGCTCCCGCAACCAGGAGAGGCGGCCGCGCAGTACCGGGCCGAGCGGCACTCGTTTGCGTTCGGCGACCCGGGCGCGCATTCCCACCCGCGCCAACAGATGCACCGTCGCGTCGGCGTCGCACAATCCTGAATGAACCATCATCAGCGTGCCGCCCGGGCGCAGCACGACCGACGCCGCGGTGCACACCCGGTCGACAAGGGCCCGGCCGTCCGGTCCCGCTTCCCATGCGCGGGCCGCCCCGCGCGTGGGAAGCCCTCCTGTCGGGGACGGGACGTAGGGGGGATTGCAGGTCACCATGTCGAATGGCGCGGACCCCAGTGAGGTCGCCAAGTCGCCGTGCCGGACGCGGACCCGGCGCCGGGCGAGCAGGGCGTTGAGGCGGGCGGTCCAGACGGCGCGGTGGGCGATGTCGATCGCGGTCACCTCGGCGCCCAGGTTGGCGGCGTGCAGGGCCAGTGCGCCGCTACCGGTGCACATGTCGAGCACTCTCGTTCCCGGCCGGATCCTCTCCAGGCTCAACGCGTCGGCCAACAGTCGACTGTCGTGCTGAGGCGCGTAGACACCCGGAAGCGTGAGCACCCTGGGCAACCGGGAAGGCGCCGCAGAAGCGGTAACCATGGAAAACCTCCGTCAGGCGCGGGGGCACGTAAGGCGTGGCTGCGGGACTCGGCCCTGATCCCGCTGGTCGTGTCCGTCAAGATCGGCGATCGTCGTGATCGGCGGTCGAAGGGCTGCCCTGTCCTCACGGCCTCACACTCCTGTCACCGTCCGTCGCTGCCGCGGTACACGCCGGCGGAGTGGAGTTCGGTGTCAGTTGCGGTGCTCCTCGGTGCCCAGCCCGAGTGCCTCGGCGACCTGCTGCACGTTCTCGTAGACGAAGCCGTCGGTCGGCAGTCGGGAGGCTCGCTCGATCAGGGCATCGGGCGCGGATGCCGTGCGCAGCCGGTCCAGGAGCGCGTCCCGCTCGGCGGGATAGACGTCGCGTCCCAGGTGCCGGGCCAACTCGCTGCGGGTCTGTACGTCGGCCGCGCTCATGCCGTCCGGCCACCCGCCGACGCCCGACGCGCGCTCGACAAGGTCCTCGGTCGGGTCCGCGGGGGCGTTCTCGTTCTCGTGTGTGCTCATGCGGGTATCCCATCCGTCTTGGTGTCGAGTGCCGGGCCGGTGGATCACGACCCAAGGACCACGATCGCGTATACCCGCAGCCCCCACCGAGCATCCGCCGCGCACGGGCACGGGCGAGCACGTTTCGGCTTCGGGCCCCGACTCCCACGAGCTGGTACCGAAACCTTCCGACGTCGGCCCCCCGGCCCGACTACCGGTCCTCGACACGAGCCGCCTCCCCGGTGGACAGGGCAAAACCTACCCTTTCCCGTCTCGATGTCGACCGCGTGTCGCTAACCCGTCACGTGTGGACACGGCGTGGAGGGGTAGCGCGGTGTTTCGACCTCCCTTCGAGCCAGAGGTGAACGATGACCGAGCACTCGACGCCCTCCTTGGGCGCGCCCGTGGCCGGCACTCCCGAGGTGGTGGATCTCGTACGCCGACAACACGCCGAAATCCGCAGTCTGTTCGACGAGGTGGACGCCTGCACCGGCGCCGAGCGTCGGGACGCCTTCGACCGCCTGGTGCGGCTGTTGGCCGTGCACGAGACCGCCGAGGAGGAGATCATCCACCCCCTTGCGCGAACGGCGACCGCCGGCGGTTCCGGCCTGGTCGACGCCCGGCTGGGCGAAGAGTACGCGGCCAAGGAACTGCTGGTCGAATTGGAGCGGATCGGGCCGGACGCCCCGGCGTTTCCCGAGAAGCTGGACCGGCTGCGGCTGGCCGTGCTCAAGCACGCCCGTAGCGAGGAACGCTACGAACTGCCCAAGATCCAACGTGAGGCCCCCGCCGCAACGGTCGCCGCGGCGGCTCCCAGCATGCGCGCGGCCATGGCGATGGCTCCCACCCACCCGCACCCCGGCGCCGAATCGGCGACCGCGAACATGCTCGGCGGTCCCATGCTCGCGGTGGTGGACCGGGTACGCGACGCGATCCGTAAGGCCAAGGGCGAGAACACCGCCGGACGCTGAACAGCCCCGATCCCAGGACCCCGATGCGACACCGCGACCCTCATCGGTCCCGCGGACCCACCGCCCCGACCGGCCCCGCCACCGGGCGCCAAGGCGGCCCGCCCCATCACCACGAAACAATCCGAGGAGCATCGTGACGTTCAATCCGTTGGACCACAAAGGCATTCCGCTCGACGGCCAGTTGCGCACCTGGCGCGAACTCGACGTGGAGCCGATCGACCCGGACAAGGCCGACCCGTACACCCGTTGTCGGATCATCACCATGAACGGCATCGAGACCGAGGCGATCCTGTTCAGCCACAACTTCTCCCGGCACTGCCCCGACCCCGAGGTGCGCCGAAGGCTCGCCGAGGTCCGCTACTTCGAACAACAGCAGCAAAAGGTCGTCAACTGGCTTCTCCCCGGCCTGAACTCGGTCCTGGAGACGACGATCGCCTACGAGCAGGTCGCCGTCGACCTGACCTCGTGGGTGGCCCGCATGGAACCCGACCCCTACCTGCGCCAGTGCTACCGGTTCGGCCTGCTGGAGGACTTCGACCACCTGTACCGGTACGCGAACCTGTACGAGATGATCGAACACCGCAAGGCGGAGAAGATCGTCGACCACCTGACCGAGGTCATGCCCGGACGCCCCGCGTACCTGCACCACCGGCACCCGGTGGACAACCTGCGCACGCCCTACGACCGCACCACGGTCGACCCGCTGTCCCGACTGCACGCGCTGACCATCATGTCGGCCGAACAGCAGACCATGAACTACTACATGAACGTCGGCCCCCTGGCCATCGAACCCATCGCGCGCCGCCTCTACCAGGAGATCGCCATGGTCGAGGAGGAACACGTCACCCACTACGAATCCCTCGTCGACCAGGGCGAGACCTGGTGGGAACAACTCGTCACCCACGAGTACAACGAGTGCTACCTCTACCACTCGTTCATGGAGACCGAACCCGACCCGCGGATCAAAGCCATCTGGGAACTGCACCTGAACATGGAACTGGGCCACCTCCAGATCGCCGCCGATCTCATGCGCCGCCACGACGGACGCGACCCGGCCGACATCCTCGCCCCGGAACTGCCCGAGCCGGTCACGTTCGAACCCAACAAGGCATACGTGCGCGAGACCCTCGCCACCGAGATCGACCTCACCACTCTCGGCGAAGGATTCGTCGCCGAGGCACACGAGCGCTTCACCAAGATGCAGCAGGCCCTCAACGGCCCCGGCAACATCCCCAGCGAGGACGTCATCACCGCCCACCGCGACCACTTCGACGGGAAGGAATACCGCCTGGAGACCGAAGGCGAACACCCCGTCCCCGCCCTGCGCACGAGCTGAGCCGCATGCCGAGCGGGCAGAGTCCCACCGCCTCTCCGGCGGTGGGACCCCCGGCCGTTCCCGCCTGAGTCCCCCTCGAGCCGGTGACGCACCACGGTGTCGCATCGAACCGCACACGGGCGGACCCCGCGTCCCCCACCCACCAGCGCGCCACGCCACGAAGTGAATCTTTCATCGGAGCCGAGGAACACGACCGAAGCGAAGCCGGTGAACCGCCCATGCCCACAACACGGAACCACCGGATCGGCGCTCATAGCCGGCACCGTCCTCGGGAACGGAAACGGCAGCGGTCCGACCGGACCCGCACCCGCAAGGCACTCACCGCGCCGACGCACTGTGCGGCGTCGGGGGTGGCTTCGGCCGCGCGCAGCCGGATGGCATCCGGCACCACCGCGTGCCGCAGCGCACCCGCGAACGCCTTGCGTCACGGCCCGGGCAGTGCCCCACGACGTTCCCCGCACGTCGGAGCAGGCCCCCGGGGCCACGCCGTCCACGCAGAGTCCGCACCGTGCATCCACCTTGGCTGTTTAATGTCGTCAGCACGGGTTACCGGGGGGCCATGAACGACGAGGCGAACGACACGACGCGCTACACGGTGACCCTGGCCGCGTACGGGGTCGCCGTGGGCGCCACCTTGCTCGCCGGAAGGCGCAAGGGCGCAGGCGTCCCCGACGAGCTCCGCACCAAGGATCTGATCCTCGGCGGGCTCGCCGCCCACAAACTCTCCCGACTCGTCGGCCGAGAAGCGGTCACTTCCCCCTTGCGGGCGCCGTTCACGGCGCCGGACACCCGCTCCCCGGCGCAGGGTTCGGCAATCCGCCGGACCGTGGGAGAATTGTTCACCTGTCCGTTCTGCCTGGGGATGTGGGTCGCCACGGGTATCACCGCGGGGTTGGTCCTGGCCCCCCGTACGACCCGCCTGGCCACCTCCACCCTCGCCATGCTGGCCGGGTCGGACTTTCTGCAATACGCACACACCGCGTGCGCCAACCACACCGACTGACCAAGGCGGCTCGGTCGATGCATTGCGTTGAGCGCGCCGACTCCATCGCCGCGTCGACCTGCTCGACGCGCCGGCGAGAGAACTCGTGCAGGCCGCCGTGTCGCTGGCGCACGTGCGCGGGGCCGGGGCCACGTGCGCGCGACGGGCGGTATCGATGGCGTCCTCGCGCAGCGTGATTCGACGGCACGTCGGGTGCCTGCAGGCCCTGCGCACCGGCCACCCGGTCCTGCTGTGCGACATCACCCACGAGGACCGCCGGCCCGACTTCGCCCGAACCGCCGAGGCCACAGGCGTGCGCAGCGTCCACTTCGTCCCGCTCACCGTCGGCGACACCATGACGGCCGCGTTCAACCTGTACTCCCTGCGCCCGGACGCCTATTGCCCGCCCGAGCGCGAACACGCCGCCGCGTTCGCCCGCCAGGCCTCCCAGGCCCTGGATACCGCCCTCGCCTTGGTCCGCAACCTCGACGCCGGACACCGCGTCCGCCACGCTCTCGAATACCGCGCCGTAATCAACCGCGCCCCTGGGCTTCCTGATGGAACGTCACCACTGCACCGCCGGGCAGGCCCGGGCATCCTGCGCACCGCCGCACACCGCCGTGGCGGCGAACTCCACACCGTTGCCGCCGACATCCTCGCCGACACGCCACCCCCGAACCCCACGACAACTGACCGACCCCCGCCGGAACTCCGACGGCTCGCGTCCGCCGCCCGACACGGCTTCGACACCGACCGTTGTGTCCAAACCGTCCCCGGAACCGGGGGGCGCCGCCGTGTCCCCGTGGGGTGATTCTTGGGTGGGCCTGATGAGAGGACGCGGGCCGGGCCTTCTTCCCGAGGACCCGGCAAGCGTGTGCGGGTTTCCTGCCCGGCGTCGCCGTTGAAGGGCTCCGCTCGGCCCCGTTTCGTCGGGCGGGTGCGGGCGCACCGGTGGACGTCACGGTGTCGACCGGAGCCCCGCACGTCGGTGGGTCGGGTGAGGGGGCGCGGCACTCGTCTGCTTGGCCGCCGACTTCGCGCCGCTGGCGGTGGCGAGCAACTGCCCCCGCGACGCCGTGGAATCCGGACTGGCACATGCCGGGCTGCTCCCGCACTTCACCGACATCGTCGTCCCGGACACGACCCTGCGCCCCAAGCCCGACCCGGACGTCTACCTCGCCGCCGCGCGCGCGTGCGGCACCCCGCCGTCCGCATGCCTGGCAGTCGAGGACTCCTACTGCGGCATCCTGGCCGCCTCCCGCGCGGGCCTGCGCGTGCTGGGCGTGGGATCCTCCCCACGCGAGGAGGAACTGGCCCTCGCCGACATGTGGGTACCCACCCTGGCCGACGCCACCCTCCTCGCCTGGGCCGGCTCGCGCGAAACCTCGATTACCACCTGCTCACCAGTCTGAACACCGGGCAGCCCACCGCACCGGCCGCAGCACAGGATCCGCCCCAACGCGGCACGAGTGGTCGACACGCGCCCACACCACTTGGCCCGACCGTGCCGCACGTCGGCGGCAAGGCCCCTCGCGGACTCAGTCGAGTTCGACGGCGCGGGAGGCGGCCCACGGGGAGGAGGCGCACAGTTTCGGAGATACGCCGGCCAGTTCGCGGAAGTCGCGGTTCATGTGGGCCTGGTCGTAGAACCTGCAGGTGGCGGAGACCTCGGCCAGGTTGGCGCCGGGACTGGAGAGCAGGGCGACGGCGTGTTGGAAGCGGACGATGCGGGCCACGGACTTCGGGGTCAGGCCGATTTGGTGGGTGAAGCGACGGAGCAGGTGTTTGTGGCTCCAGCCGGTTTCCTTGACGATCCGGGCGATCGGGATGGCGCGGGGGCCTGCGGTGAGCAGGTGCCAGGCGTGGGCGACGTGGAGGTCGGCGGCCGGGCCTTGGTCGATCCGGTGCAGCAGGGTGTTGTCCAGGAGGGCGAATCGTTTTGCCCAGTCCGTGGTGGCGGCGAGGCGTTCGATGAGTTCGCCGGCGGCCGGGCCGAGGACGTCGTCGAGCCCGACCACCGTGTTCGCCAAGTCCGACAACGGCATCGCGAACAGGCGGTACGCGCCTAAGAAGTCGTTTCATTTGGCGTGTTCGCTATTCTGGCGTGTGTGACGACGCTTGTGGAGCGGCTGGTGCCGGACGAGTTGTGGGAGTTGTTCGAGCGGGTGGTGCCGTCGAAGCCGACCCGGCCGCAGGGCGGTGGTCGTCGAAGGTACGGGGATCGCGAGGTGTTGGCGGGCATCGTGTTCGTGGCGACGTCCGGTTGCACGTGGCGGCAACTGCCGCCCGTTTTCGGTGCCTCGTGGCAGACGATCTACCGGCGGTTCGCCGAGTGGAGTCGGGCGCGGGTGTGGGCGAAGCTGCACCGAGTCCTCCTGGACGAACTCGGCGCGCGTGGCGCGTTGGACTGGTCGCGGTGCGCGGTGGACTCGGTGAACATGCGGGCCCTCAAAAAGGGGAGTTGACGGGTCCGAATCCTGTGGATCGGGGCAAGTACGGGTCGAAGATCCACCTGCTCACCGAGCGCACCGGTCTGCCCCTGTCGATCGGGATCTCCGGTGCGAACACCCACGACAGTCAGGCCTTGATACCCCTGGTCGAGGGCATCCCGCCGATCCGCTCCCGCCGCGGACCCCGCCGCCGAAAGCCTGCCAAACTCCACGGCGACAAGGCGTACGACCACCGCTTCATCCGCGTGTTCCTGCGCAAGCGACGCATCATCCACCGCATCGCCCGCCGCGGCATCGACTCCTCCCAGCGCCTGGGCCGGCACAGATGGGTCATCGAGCGGACGGTGTCCTGGCTCAACGCGTTCCGTCGTCTTCACCGCCGATACGAGGTCAAAGCCTCGCACTTCGGAGCGTTCGTCAGCATCGCCGCCGCATTCATCTGCTACCGCCGATACACCAAATGAAACGACTTCTAAAGGCGCGATCTGTATGCGTAACGCCTCTTGGCCGCCGGGGTGTTCGACGACGCCAGGGCCGTCCTCCAGGCCGCCCACCGGCGTGCGGAGCGTGCTCACGGTCGGGGGCGGGCCGTCGAGCCGGCCCATGCGGGTGAACGGGGCCCCGAGGTTCACCACGACCATGACGCAGTTGTTCGGCACCAGGCGCGCCTCGTAGCGCGAGCCGGGGACGCCGACGTACCCGGCGCGTTCGTGGACGTACGGCGCCAGGGCGAGCGGTTCCTGGCGGTGGACCCGCCACAGCGGGCCGACGCGGGTCACGGTGAAGTCCGATCCTGGACGTGGGGGAGCTGGCACGGCGGCGGAGTCTACCCAGGTGTTACCGAGGGTTGCACGCACAAGGACCTGGGGTGCGGGCGATTTCGGACCTGGCCGACTCGGCCCGCGCGGCAGGCGCCCAGGCGGACACGCATCGATCACCCGGCCTTGCCTCGGCCCCCGGCGGCCAGGTCAATTTCGTCCAAGCCAGGGGTGGCCAGGGACGCATAGCGTCATGCCTCGGCGTGCCTGCTCAGGCACGTCCCGCACATCCGTCCCGCGTCTCTCCTTGCTCGGCCCACCCCGGCCCGGGCAGCAAGCACTGGAGCCCGTATGCGCAGACTCCGCACGTCCCTATTGGGCGCCGCAGTCGGCTTAGTACTGCAACGACACTCCGTGACCGGAAGTCATCACGGTCGTTGGTCCGTTCGTGTCGATGGAGATAGTTGACGGTTGGTCAGATGCGTTCGCGGACTTCGCGGGGCGGTTCGCGGGCCGGTTCGGGCGGGTGGAGCCGCGCCGGCGGATGGTGTCCTATCTGCGGGGATTGCTTGGCGAGTCGGAGCGCAAGAACGGCTGGACTCTGGCGGAGGCGGCCGGGGAGGCCGGTCCGCAGGGCATGCAGCGGCTGCTGAATCACTACCGCTGGGACGCCGACGCTCTGCGTGACGACGTTCGTGACGCGGTTGTGGAGCTCGTCGGAGATCCCGACCGGGGAATTCTGATCCTCGACGAGACGGGCTTTCTCAAGAAGGGGGGCCGCTCGGCAGGTGTGGGTCGGCAGTATTCGGGGACGGCGGGCCGGATCGAGAATTCCCAGATCGGGGTCTTCCTCGCGTACGGATCCGAGAAGGGTCGGGCACTGATCGACCGGGAGCTTTATCTTCCGAAGGACTGGACATCGGACCGCGAACGCTGCCGGGCGGCGGGTATCGGCGACGAGGTCGAGTTCGCCACCAAACCGGACCTGGGCCTGCGAATGCTCGAGCGGGCCGTGGAATCCGGTATTCCCTTCGGATGGGTTACCGGCGACGAGGTCTACGGTCAGGCGAGGCGGATCCGACTGTGGCTGGAAGAGCATGAGATTCCCCATGTGCTCGCCGTTCCGAAATCGCAGATGGTCATGACCATGGAATTCTTCGGACAGGCCCGTGCGCACGAGCTGGTCGGCGAGCTTCCCGACGATGTGTGGAGGCGCCTGAGCTGCGGCGACGGTGCTCACGGCCCGCGCGAGTACGACTGGGCGGCAGCCGCGATCCGACCCTGGCGGCTCGCGGGCTGGGATCACTGGCTTTTGGCACGGCGCAGCCCCGTGGACCCCACGGAAATGGCCTACTACATCTGCTTCTGCCCGGCCGGTACCCCGCTGGATGAACTTGCGCGGATCGCAGGATCCCGGTGGATGGTTGAGGAATGTTTCCAGACGGCGAAGAATGAAACCGGACTCGATCACTACCAGGTCCGCGGCTACACGGCGTGGTATCGGCACATATCCCTCTCCATGGCCGCCCTCGCCTTCCTTGCCATCTTGCGAGCGGAGGCAAAAAAGGGGATCTGGAAGGCGGTGGCGGACGATATCTGGTACCCGTGACCATGAATGAGGCTCGGCGGCTCTTCAACCGTATTTCTTCTCCGGTTCGCCACAGCACGAAGCATGTACTCGCCTGGTCCATATGGCGAAGAAGAAGCCAAGCTCGAGCACGCATCAGCCATTACAGACGCCGAGGACATCCCGAAGTGTCGTTGCAGTATTAGGGCGTGTATCGGGTCGTGATCAATCTGTGGGATTCGTCGTCAAGGCGCGGTCCTGGTCTGGTAGATCGTCTTGTTGTGACGAGAGAGCAACTGACGGACGTGGAGTGGGAGTTCATCGGGCCGTACCTGCCGATCGGTGCGTACGGTCCGTATCCCGAGCGGCTGCGGCAGCAGTTCGAGGGCGTGATCTGGAAGTTCCGGACGGGTGCGCAGTGGCGTGAGATGCCGGAGCGGTTCGGTGCGTGGCCGACCGTGCACAACCGTTTTCGGCAGTGGCGTGACGCCGGTGTCTTCGAGGCCCTGTTGGAGGGCCTGATCGCGGAGGCCGCGAAACGGGGCGAGGTGGACCTGTCGCTGGTGAGCGTGGACTCGACCACCGTCCGGGCGCATCACGACGCCGCCGGGATGCATCTCGACCCCGCCACGCTCACCGCCCTGGAGAAGGCCGCCGCCGAGGAGGAGAAGGCCCGGAAAAAGGGGGCGGCCCGGAGGAACAAAACGGGAACGGAGCCGGAATCGACCCGAAGCGGGAGGAACGACGACGTCTCCGGTGCCGACACAAGGTCCGACTGAGGGTTGCTCTGCTCGGGCGATCGAGGGGCGGGCAGACCTCCAAGATCCACCTCGCCTGCGACCGGAACTGCCGCCCGTTGGCGTTCGTCCTGACCGCGGGACAGGCCGCCGACAGCCCGCAGTTCGTCCCCGTCCTCGGGAGGATACGGGTCCGCGGGCCCGTCGGGCGTCCCCGCACCCGACCCGACGCGGTCGCCGGGGACAAAGCCTACTCGTCCCGCGCCAACCGCGCCCACCTGCGGAAACGCCGCATCAAGGCGGTCATCCCGGAGAAGAGCGACCAGGCCGCCAACCGCAAGAGGAAAGGCAGCGGCGGCGGCCGGCCCGTCGGCCACGACGCCGACCTCTACAAGGAACGGAACACGGTCGAGCGCATGATCAACAAGCTGAAGGCCTGGCGAGGCATCGCCACCCGCTACGACAAGACCCCTGAAAGCTACCTCGCCGGCCTCCACCTCCGCGCCGCGATGATCTGGGTCAATGCCCTCAGCCGAAACACCTGTTGATCTCAACTGGATACACGCCCTAGCCGTCCTGGCCGCCACCGCACAACCCTCGACGGCGTCCTCGGTCACCGCCGCGCAGGCGTTCCAGACCGGCGCCGATCAAGGCATAGTCGCCGGCTACCCGGGGGTCATGGGCCTCATCGTCAACGGGGCCACGAACACGTATGTCAAGGCGGGGTCGAACGTCCGTGGTTCCGCGACGCCGCTGGACACGAACGCGAAGTTCCGGATCGCGAGCAATACCAAGACATTCACCTCCACGGTGGTCCTCCAGCTGGAGGCCGAGGGCAGACTGTCGCTGAACGACACCGTCGCGCACTGGCTGCCGAACGCGGTCAACAGCAACGGGTATGACGGCAACACCATCACCATCCGCGAGCTGCTCAACCAGCGCTCGGGGCTGCCGGACTACATGGCGCCCTACAACGTCGCGTATTACGGGGCGTTCAACGTCGATCAGAGCTACACGCCCCAGGAGCTCATCAACTCGGCCTTGGCCCAGCGGCCGGCCACGCTGCCCCGGGTGTTCGAGTACGCGAACACGAACTACATGCTCGCCGGGATGATCATCACGGCGGTCACCGGCCACACCCCGTCCGTCGAGATCACCAACCGCATCATCACCCCGCTGAACCTGACCAACACGAGCTACCCGGAGACGTCCCCGGACATCTACGGCAACTTCATGCGCGGCTGGCGTTGGCCACCCCCGCTGTGGTGGGGCTACCAGCCGCCGCTCGCGGACTCGACCCGGTCCAACACCCAACTGTTCGGCCCGGCCGGTGCGATCATCTCGACCCTGCAGGACCAGGTCACCTTCGAGCGTGCCCTCCTTCAGGGGCAGGTGCTCGCGCCGACCCAGCTGGCCGAGATGAAGACCTCGATCAAGATCGAGAACTACGACAACGAGTACGGCCTGGGCATGACCCGCGTGAAGGCCACGTGTAACGGCGCGACCCAGTGGTTCTGGTCGCACGGCGGCGACGAGATCGGCTACCACTCCCGCTGGTTCGCCACCGAGGACGGCAGCAAGCAGATCTTCTACGTCGCGAACGAGAACCACGGCCTGGAGCTCACCGAGAGCGCGGGCAAGCAGGCGCTGCAGGCGGGCGCCCTGAACGCGATGTGCGAGCTGCTCAAGCCGTAACGGCTCCCGATAGACGTCCCGCCCCGGTCGCCCCTGCACGGCGACCGGGGCGGAGCCTCGTCGTGTTCGCCAGGGCGCCGGCGTCGCGGGCGGCCCGCCATTCCTGGACGTGGGAGTGATACAGCCGCTCGCGTCGCAGGAGCGCGCCGCGTCCGGCGGTTTCCGGGGCGCCGCCGTACTCGGTGACGATCCGGAGCTTGTACTCCGGGGTGAAGGTGCGGCGCTTGGGCTTGGGAGCCGGGTCGCCGCCGGGATTCGGGCTGGTCATGAAGGTGGTGCTCCTGTCGTGCCCGCTCGAGCTGACCCGGATCCATCGGGCGTCTCACCACACACTGACGGAGGGGACGGCGCGACGCCGCATGTGCGAGAACAACCGGCTTCCGACCACCCGTCGCCTGTTCGCGCACCCCGCGTTACCGGGCCGGTGAAGACGGTCGGAAAGACGAGCACTCGGGAAGACCGGCCGAGACAGCAGCCTCTCGGTTGGGTGTCGAGCGCCCACAGCCGCGGCGGGTGCGGGCGGGCCGCCCAGGCGTGGCACGGCGCACCGGAGGGGGTGCGACGCGGCGATCGAATCTGGCGCATGCCGCGGACGGCGTCGCCATCACAGAGCGGGCGCCCAGGCCTCGGCGTCGTGCGCGAACAACCGCTTCTCGTCTGAACGGATGCCATCCGCCCGGGCACGGACGCTGTATCGGGTCGAGCAGGATCGTCCTCGCTACTTCCCCCTCTCCGCACGGAGGAACACCCGACCCGGCCTACGTGCGCGGGAACAATTTCGCCACCGTGCATCGACCGGGCCTTCTCGGGATGTCGCCGGCTGTGGCTGCCCCGAACCCCGCACCGGCTCTGATGAAATTTTAGACCGGCCGATCCCGCAGTCACGAGTGCCGATCCAGCGGCCCCCACGAGCCCTTCTGGGCGTCGACGAGTTCACGGGCCTCGCGTAGGGCTGCCCCGCTGATCCACCCGACGGCCTGCTCCGCGATCACCAGGGGCTCGTTGTCGGGTCCGCGCCCGATGCAGCGCCCGCGCAGCAGCCACGGGCGTACCCCGGGGCCGCGCCGCTTGGGGAGGTGGGCGTAGTCGTACAGGCGCCGGGCCACCCACAGACGGACGGGGCGTCTTCCCCACCACGGTTCGATGTCCAGCGCGGACGCCGACAGCCCCGGCAACGGCACACCGGTCAACTCGTCGGAACTGTGGCCGCCGTCGTCCACGTCCGGCCCGCGCGACCACCGCACGTACAGATCACGATGTCGCTCGACCAGCGCGGCGATCTCGTCCACTCCCGCGAACTCCGCCAGATTCTCATCCGCGTCATCCGCATTCATGGGCGGACTCCCTTTGCGTTCCAACCCGTACACCGGGACTCGATCTTCGTTCGGTACCCGCCACTCGACTGGACGCCGGCGCGAAACCGCTCACCAGTCGGCCGTGCGCCGGCACAGCCACCACAGGGTGACGCCACAGGTGAAGGGCAACGTACCCACATAGGCGTAGGCGGCCCACGGCAGCGCCCACGCGGCTGCCGGCAGCAGCCCCGAGAACACCACGCACAGCACGACGAGCGCCCCCGAGGGCGAGGGATATGCCGGCATCGTCCGGCCATCACGGGGTTGCATCGTTCGCAACCGCCGGTCCAAGCGCCGGTCGGCCCGCAGGTTCCGTTCGATCCCGACCAGAGTCTGCCGCTCGCGCGCCGACAACGGGGTGTCGCCCATCTCCTCGGTACTCCCTCCCGACTCCCCGACCCCCACTGCGGCCGGTCGCGGCAACAGGCCCTCCAACGCGACAACACACAACACCAGCCTGGTGGCGCGGACCACACCGCGTCACGGGATCGGCGGAACGATCAACGCCTACGAACCTCCTCCTCCGCGGTCTCGTGTACCGCCGGCAACCGCACCAGCCGGTCGAACGGATCACGACACTCGGCGCCGGAGCAGGCCTGCACCCCGTCGAACACGTCCCGGATCTCCGCACGTTGCCTGCGGATCAGGTCCACCATCCGGGAGGCCCGACCATACGTGTGCCCGACGAGGACGCCGCATACTCGGTCATCGTTCACCTGGTTCGATGGAATACCGAGACATCGCACTACCCACCGATGCCCGGCCCATACATGAACGGCGGGTGGCACCTTCCGCCGCCGGCTCTGCGGCCTCGGGCGACTCGTTCCGGTCGCCTGCGGCGTCGGATCACCGGGTGAGGACCAGGGGCCGCCTTCCCGAGACGTCCCGAGCGCGGGCACCACTGTTCGCGGACGATCCGCACGGAGTAGCGGAGATGAATGGCCCGCGGAAACCGCCCTGTCGCCGCCGTCGCCTCCCGTTCGGTTGCGGACCGCACGGCATCTGCATGGACACGCCGGTCGCGGGTAGCGACGGCTCGAACTTGGTGGGAAGTCCCCACCGATGTGAAGAGGAGACGACATCATGGACCATCCGGAGGAGCGCCGTCGCCGCTCGCACGCAGCTCGAGCAGGCTCGCGAGGCGGTGGAACGGTTTCGGGAAATGGAATCCCCTGTGCCCGTGCGTGAGCAGGAGGAGACCGACCGGCACACGAGGACGACGACGGCACCCCGGTGCTCTCCCACCTGGGCGAGGGAGAGGGCTTGGGCCGGTTGGAATCCGATCTACGGAACCGCAACGCCCGCACACGGAGATAGCGACCGCGCGCGATGGCCGCCTCACGACGAGCGACCCGCCGGTCCAACGCACTGTTGATGCCTTGCACCGCTTCCGGGATCCGGCTCGTTGCGCTTCGTGCGCTTTCGAGAGATCCGGTGCGGGGTGGGGAGGCGATACGCCCACTGCGCCACCGAGCGAACCACCACACATGTGCTCCGCCGGCTCGTACGACCGAGGCGGTGAAAGGAGAAGGCGATGCGGGAAGCGGCATCAGCAGCCGCGCACGACGACTTCACGCGCGCTCGCCCATCGGAACTGACGACGGCGGAAAAGGAGGAGGTGGCATCCAACCTCAGTCGTAGGTCCCGGCTCCTGCGGGCGGAACTGGCCGCGGTCCACGCTCTCGTGGCCCGGGTCCGCGACGACTGCGCCCTGGATCCGGCCGACTTCGGGGCACGCACCACGGCGATCGAGCAAGCACAGACGGACGCCGCACGTACCCGGGCACTGCTCGAAGAAGTAAACGCCGCCATCACCCGCATGGATCGGCGCACCTTCGGCCTGTGCGTGCTGTGCGGACAGCCCATCGACCGTGAACGGATCCTCGCGTTGCCCCACACGCCCTCATGCGTGGAATGCGCTCGCGGCGTCCACCCGTCTCGTTACTGAGGTTTCCGTCGTGATGTCGGTGGGTTCCTTTTCCCCTGGGCCGGATGGTGAGGCCGGTTTCGGCGAGACAGCCGTCGATGAGGTGGGGCCGTCATTGGATGTGGCGGAGGCCGTGTCTGATCGTGCGGACCAGGTGGTCGGCGTCGGTGCAGGCGACGTTCCCGGTGAAGCCGCGACGGATCAGGGACCGGATACCCTCCACCGGGTTCATGTCCGGCGCGCAACTCGGCAACTGTCGGATCGTCAACCAGTTGAACCGCTCCGCACCGGGCTCTATTGCCGCCTCAGTTGCCCTGCGGTGATGCCCAAGCTGGCCACGAGCGTGCGGCAGTTCACTGACACCATCCGGACGCTGTTCGCGACCACCCCAAGTGGGCTGCGCGCCACACGTGGTGGAGGCGGCGAGTCTCCTTCCGCGGCGGGCGCGATCACCGTGCGGTGCTGCTCGACTTCCTGGGGGCGCAAGCGGTGCCCGGCGTCGAGAAATATTCTGGAGGGGGACCTTTCGTCGTTCGCTCGTCCTGCCGCACGGAGTCGGCGTGGTCGCGCTGAGGGAGGCCCCGGGCGTCGCGCACGTCGAATGCGATTGGGCCTGACCGACCTGCGCGACCGCACCTCGGCCGTGCAGCGCTGCCGCCGACTGCTCGACCTGGACGCCAACCAGCGGGGCTGGCGGCACACTTGGCGGCGGACCCGTTGCTGCGCGCACCGGTCACCCATTGCCCCGGCCGCCGGGTGCCCGGCAGCGTGGACGGCGCGGAGTCGCCGGCAAGGGCCGTACTCGAACAGGATTCCGACCCGCGTACCGCCACCGCTGAGGCCGCGGCGCTGGCAAGCCGCTACGGCCGGCCACTGTCCGCCCCGGTCGGCCGGGTCACGCACACATTCCCGGACCCGGCCGCGCTGTCCGTCCACCGTGGCCCCACGCTGTCCGCATTGGCCCGGGCACTGGCCGACGGCACCCTGCGACTCGACCGCGAACGCGCCGCGAACCGCCTTCTGGACCTACCCGGAATCGACCCGACGGGGCTCGCATCCGGATCCGGATCCGGATCCGGATGCGAGCGCTCGCCGACCCGGACGTGCTGATCCCCGATCGGCTGCTCCGAGCCGCCTGGCGACGACTGGGCCCAGACGATGATGCCTCCGCCCTCGATGCCCGGGCCGGCGGTGGCACCCGTGGCGATCGTATGCCGCCCACCACCTGTGGTCCCTCATGTCGTGACCGGAAACCTTCACCCCATCCCGAGCACCTGGCGCGGCCCCGGCGACCCCGCGGAACGTCCTCGTGGAAGGTGACGGCGAGAGGGCGTCGAGCGCCGGAACGGCTGTCGGCCGAGTTCGGGGCCACGCGGAAACCGCCGGCGAAGGTCCGCGACCGGTGTACGGCAACGAGATCCGCGGGCCCGGTGGCGGGGCCGGCCGCGCGAGGGGCTCAGCCGTGATCGAGGAAGTGGGCGAGTATCCGGAGGGCACTTCGTCCAGAACCCGGGCGAAGCGCAGCGTTGGGTCAACGTGGGCCGGCTCGGCGCACCACTCGCGATGGGTTCGGGCGCCATTCGCGGTCGGTAAGCTCGGGAAGATCGGAACCGGCGAGCCGGTGACGACGTTGTGCGAGTCGGTTGCCGAGGATGGAAAGGCATCGCGCCGGAGCGACCGCACGAGACGTTCAAGGTGGAGCAGTGCCACTCGAATCGAGGAGTCGCATCCATGGTCGGTGTCAGCGTGGAGAGTGCGGAGCAGACGGAAGCGCGACTGCGACGCGTGATCGCTGCGGCCGACTTGGTCGTGCACGAGGGTGTCTGGTGTTTCGAGGAGACTCCCGCCGATCGTCCGCCGACCGTTACCGGTGACACGCTGGCGGTGGTCCGGGACAGCGAGAGCTGGAGTGCCTTGGTTCCGTATGTTGAAAAGGACCACGGTGTCGAGCAGTTCGGGATCTTCTCCTTCCATTTCCCCTCGGACCTGGAGAACAGCGGCTTCGTCGGCTGGTTGGCCACCGCTCTCAAGGTTCGATTGGGGACCGGCGTATTCGTCATCTGCGGGAGCAACCGTGCCAGCGGAGGAATCTACGACTACTGGGGTTGCCCGATCGACCTGATGGACGATGTCATCGCGGTCGTCAAGGAACTGCGCGCGGCCTGACGACCCGGCCGGCGCCCAGTTTGTTCCTTGACATCGGGCTTGGTCATCGACGTCCGGAGGTAACTCCATCGGGTCGTGTGATGAGTGTGCTGCAATGGATCGGCGAGCGGGAGGAGTTCGCGGAAACTCCGCGCGCTACCGTACTCACCGAACTCACCCACGCCTTGCCCCACGCCGCGACCCCGTACACAAACTGATAGAGCACCCTGGCATCGACCCAACGCACGTAGAGCGGCCGGCGGGCCTTCGGCACGTTTGGGCGGCCCGGCGAGGATCGATCGCGACCGGCGAGCGGCCTCCAACGCCGGAGTGACCGCGTCGAGTTCGCGGGCCGGGTGCTGTGCGCCGCCGTCGGCTCCCCCGGCGTCGCCTCCGGCAACCAGATCCAGATTCCGGTCCACGTCCCGATCAACCTGTGCGGGAACACCGTGAACATCGTCGGCGTCCTCAACCCCGCCTTCGGCAACACCTGCCTCAACATCGACGGCGACGACGAGCACGAAGGCCACGGCAGCGACCACCAGGCACCCCAGCACAACGGCCACCGAGGCTGACCCCAGGGACAGCCACACCGGACGTTGCTCCACGTCGGACATGCCGAGACCCCCGCGCCTGCAGGCGCGGGGGTCTCGGCATGTCCGA